>JAGAFT010000126.1 GCA_017627975.1 Oscillospiraceae bacterium | reverse complement strand
TGGTGGACTTGAAGGGGATCGAACCCTCGAACCTCACGGATGCGAACCGTGCGCTCTCCCAGCTGAGCTACAAGCCCATTTTCTCTTGAGGCTTTGTTATTATAACACAATTTTTCAAAAAGTAAAGAAAAATATTGCAACGAAATAAAAAATGGTGTATTATATCAGACGTGGCTTTTGACAAGGCTGCACTAATCGGGGAGCTAGCGGTGCCCTGTAACCTGCAATCCGCTACAGCAGGGATGAATTCCCAACCGAGGGTTGCTTCTGTGTCGTCTGACCCCGGTAAGCAGCGTTGACGATCCGGTCCTGCGCAACGGAAACCCGTGAACCATGTCAGGCGGGGAACCGAGCAGCATTAAGCGGTGCTTTTCGTGTGCCGCGGGGGAGCCGGGTTCGAGCCGGCTGCCGGCGTAACGGACATGGGGGGAGTTCCAAAGAAGGGTGTGCAGTCTTGTCAAGGGCCACATTTTTATGCTCAGGGGGGTGAGGGAATGTATCAGGCACTCTATCGCAAATGGAGACCAAAGGTTTTTGACGATGTGATCGGCCAGGAACATATCACCGAGACCCTCAAGACCCAGGTCCGCACAGGGCATCTCTCTCATGCCTATATTTTTATCGGCACAAGAGGAACCGGCAAAACCACCTGTGCGAGAATTCTGGCCAAGGCTGTCAACTGCGAGAACCCGGTGAACGGGAACCCCTGCAACAAATGCAGGTTCTGCAGAGGGATTGACGACGGAAGCATCCTGGACATCGTGGAGCTGGACGCCGCATCCAACACGGGCGTGGACAATGTCCGGGATCTGCGGGAAGAGGCGGTCTTTTCGCCGGCGGTTGCAAAGAAGCGTGTGTACATTATTGATGAAGTCCACATGCTGTCCCTGGCGGCCTTCAACGCATTGCTGAAGATCATCGAGGAGCCGCCCGAGCACCTGATGTTTATTCTTGCGACGACCGAGCTGCAGAAGGTCCCGGCGACGATTCTCTCTCGCTGCCAGCGTCACAGTTTCCGGCGTATCCCCACAGAGCGCCTTTCCGCCTATCTCGGTGAAATCGCGGGAAGGGAAGCGCTCCAGCTGGACGAAGCTGCGGCGCTGCAGATCGCGCGCCTCGCCGAAGGCGGGGTCCGTGACGCGCTGAGCATTCTGGACCAGTGTTCGTCTCAGGAACACATCACGACCGAAACCGTGTTCGAGACGATGGGCCTGGCGGGAAATCTGAATCTGGTTCAGCTCCTCAAGGCGGTTCTGCGTCATGACAGTGCAAAAGCCCTGACTCTCTTTCAGAAGATCTGGCTGAACGGAAAAGAACCGGCGTCCTTCCTCGGCGAACTGAACGGGCTGATCCGTGACATTCTGATCGTCAAGGCCGCTCCCGCGGGAGCGGCGGAGCTGATATCCGGAAACTATGAGCGGTCGGTCTTGGACGGATTTGCGGCGGCGATGACCAGAGAAGAACTCCTGTACTGTGCGGATACTGTGCAGGATGCGCAGGTTCGGATCAGACAGATTCGCAATCCCCGCACAGCTGCGGAGATCTGCATCGTAAGTCTGTGCGACAGCAGGACAGCAGACAGTGTGCTTTCTCTCCGGGCGCGCATTTCGCGGCTGGAAGAGGCAATTCAAAGCGGCGTCCCTGCTGTTTCGAAACAGACGGCACGCACCCAGGTGACGGAACGGGAGGAACCGGAGACAGACGAGCGGTTTGAAGAGTTCCTGAACGATGAGCCGGAACCCTATGCGTCCGCTCCGGCGGAAATGAACCGCGACGAGGCGGAAGCACCTCCGATGCGTCGATATGAACCCGAACCGAAGAGGGAAATCATACCGGAGCCCCCGCGGATCCAGACGGCCCCGGATCCCGCACCGACGGCGGGAGCACCCGGAGGCGGAGCTGCCGAGAAACCGGACGAGACAGCCCGGCACGGGGAGACCGGAGGAGAGACGCCGGGCGGCGGGAATACCGCAGAGCTGGAGAAGACGATTCTGAAGCAGGCTCGTGATAAGCTGCCCATCGAGCTGCGCTTCTCGGTGGAGGACCAGACAAAGTTCCGGCTCTCGCTTCAAAACCGAGACCTGGTCCTGGAAGCAGTTCCGGGCTTCCTGCTGGACCGGATGAAGAAACCGGAAGTACGCGGGGTGTTCGCCTCGACGGCGGAAAGCGTGCTGGGATACCCGGTGGCGGTACGGCTCGCCGAACTTTCTCATGACCGGCGCTCGGTACGAGACCTCAACGAACTGAAACAGTTTAAGGAAGTAACATTTGTATCCTGATTCAATTAATACATAATCAGCCGCAGTGCGGCAGGGAGGTAAACAGATATGGCAAAAGGCGGTTTCCGCGGCGGTATGCCCGGCAGTCAGGCAAACATGATGAGACAGGCTCAGAAAATGCAGCAGGAATTCATGAAGATGCAGCAGGAGCTTGAGTCTACGGATTTTGAATTCACAGCGGGCGGCGGCGCGGTCAAAGCCGTGATTACGGGCACCCGTGAGTTCAAGGAGATCACAATTGATCCGGAAGTGGTGGATCCGGAAGACGTGGAAATGCTTCAGGATCTGATTCTCACGGCGGTCAACGGTGCGCTCAAAGCGGCGGACGACAAGACCAGTGAATCCATGGCAAAGCTTCAGGGCGGCCTCGGCGGCTTCCCCGGGATGTTCTGAGCATCTTGCGTCACACCACGCATAGATCACAGAAATCAAAAACGAGGCAGACGGCTGTTTTGTTCGGCCGTCTGCCTCGTTTTTACAATTACGGTTCCTGTTCCTCCGGCGGCAACGCGAATTTGACAAGGATGAGACCGTCTTCGACCCGCTTGACGGATCCTTCCGCCGGGTAGACGGGCATGCGCTCCCAATCTCGGTCTGTGATCTGGTGCACGGCATCTCTGTAGTCGGCGATGTTCATTTCCGCACCGATGTAGCGGCTGATGAAATCCGCTTCCGTATAGCCGGTGAGAAGCTGGGACTGAATCCCCATGAGATCGTGCTCGGCGTCCTCGTCGCTTCCGAATTCGGGGGCAAAATGCAGGGCTTCACCGGCGGTGGGGAAGAGAACCACCTTATCCTCCGGCTGATACCCGGGAAGGGAGCGAATCTGTGTCACCAGAGAGGTGGCAAGAGAGTAGGCGTTTTCGTATTCCAGGAAAAGCTTCAGATAGCAGCGGTTGGCAAAGCAGATGTTGATCCCCAGAACCACAGCCAGCGCCGTATAGAGAAGATCGCGGGAGACACAGAGTGCGGGTTTCGGGAACTGCTCAACCGCAAGAATCGCCAGCAGATACAGGGTAAAATAGGAATAGAGCACCAGGGTGTGGATTGTATTCCAGTAAAATGCCATGTAAAGGCAGCAGATGCTCAGCGGCAGAATGATCAGGCAGAAGAGCAGCAGGAGCGTGTTCAGCAGGTTTTTCCCGCGGATCTGGCTGATCACGATTCCGAGGGCGGCCAGCCCCAGACAGAAAAAGTGAATGAGGCGTGAGGTCTTCGAGACGATGATCATGTTGTAGCGGGAAGTGAGGTTGAAGATAAAGAACCGGTACACAACCAGGATGCTCCCGGGAAAGGCGGGCGCCATTTCCTTGGCTTCGTTGGAGTACTGGTTGACCGAGTCACCGAACAGGGCAAGGGAAACCGTGATCGAAAGGCGATAAACTTCAAAGCCGACCAGAAGAATCGCAACAAACAGAAGGCCGCGCTTCAAAACGGGAAGAAACCTTGTTTCACCGTCGCTGGTCATCAATTCCTGAATCAAAAGCAGGATCATCAGGCTTGAGGCGACGGAGAGATAAGCTTGGTAAATGCTCAGCATCAGCGTGAAGAGCAGGGCGGAAACCAGCCAGTCCTTCCAGCTTTCCTTGGCCGCTTCCCGAACACAGAGAACACAGAGCAAAAACGCGACCGCGTAAGAGCTGCTGGTGTACATATAACAGAAGGTACCGACCTGCGAAGGGAAGCTGATGATCAGCGCAGAAAGCAGAATCTGCCCGAGGCGGCTTTGAAGATGAAAGAGCTCGACAATGATGCAGATTGACACGGAGAGGAGAATCAGACTCGTGATGCCGTGCAGCCAGGGCATTGAGTAATCCGGAATTACATGCCGCAGCAGTTCCAGACCCCAGCGGCCCGAAGAGACGGTTGCGCCCTTCCCGAAAAGATAAATCACGTCGTCGTGATTGGGAAGCTTGTTCGTGATGACGAACATGTGCGCAAGCAGACCGAAAATCAGGGAGGAGAAAAAGGGAACTTTGTTCTCCCAGAGCCAGTTCAGAAAACGGCCTGAAAGCCGCTCTGTGAACGACAGATTGTATTCCTGCATGACAGGACCTCGCTTTCCCGCAGATAAGCATAAATTAGCATACAGAAAGAAAAGAAGCAAGTGCGAAAATAAAAAACAGACGCGCTACACGCGTCTGTTCTGGAGGCGCCACCCGGACTTGAACCGGGGAATCGCGGATTTGCAGTCCGCTGCCTTACCACTTGGCTATGGCGCCATATAAAGCTTGCGGGTTAAACCCGCAAGTCTTTTGGAGCGGGCAACGAGGCTCGAACTCGCTACCTCCACCTTGGCAAGGTGGCGCTCTACCGGATGAGCTATGCCCGCATAAAACCCCTTAAAAAAAGGGGTGGTGCCTCCGGTCGGAGTTGAACCAACGACACGCGGATTTTCAGTCCGCTGCTCTACCTACTGAGCTACAGAGGCATATTAACGTATGGTGGGAACAACTGGACTCGAACCAGTGACCCCCTGCTTGTAAGGCAGGTGCTCTAACCAGCTGAGCTATGCTCCCGCGCGACAGCTTTGTAATAATAACTGATTTGTGCCGATTTGTCAACAGTTTTTTTCATAGAGAATCGTTATTGACCTAAGGGAGGATAAATGATAAAATGACACAGTTATTCAGAAGTTATATCGGTATTCGTTTTTAGCGGCTGCGGAGGCCCTTCTCGGCTGCCGGGAGGGAGGATGTAAACTGGATCCTTACCGAAAAAACGGTCAACCGGTATGACAGGCGAGGAGTCCGAAGTGACAGCAATTGTAAATTTTGAGCATGTGACCTTCCGCTATCCGGAAGGGAGAAGAGACATTCTTTGTGATATCTCCCTTTCCATAGAAAAGGGGAGCTTTACGGCCATCCTCGGGCATAACGGCTCCGGAAAGTCGACACTGGCCAAGCATATGAACGGGATTCTGCTTCCCACTCAGGGGAAGGTGTTCGTATCCGGGCTTTGCACCGCTGATGAGGAGAAGCTTCTGGAGATCCGCCATACGGTCGGAATGGTTTTTCAGAATCCCGATAACCAGATTGTCGCGAATGTCGTGGAAGAGGACGTGGCCTTTGCGCCGGAGAACCTCGGCGTTCCGTCGGAAGAAATCCGGCGGCGTGTGGACGAAGCACTCCGTCTTGTGGATATGTATGAATTTCGGCAGCATGCGCCGCACCTGCTGTCCGGCGGTCAGAAACAGCGCGTGGCCATCGCCGGTGCCCTGGCGATGCAGCCGGAGCTGATCGTGCTGGATGAACCGACGGCAATGCTTGATCCGCTGGGGAGAAGGGAAGTGATCTCCACCATTCAGCGGCTCTGCCGTGAAAACGGGATGACGGTGGTTTTGATCACGCACCATATGGAAGAGTGCATTGATGCCGATCGGTTGATTGTGATGTCCAACGGGTACATTACTGCGGACGGAAGTCCGGCAGAGGTTTTCTCTCATGTCGGAGAGATGGAAAAGGAAGGTCTGGATGTCCCGGAAACTGTTCGGATTGTCCATGAGCTGAACGCGATGGGGTATGCGATTCCGACAGATACGCTTCATACAGAGGATTGCGCAGATGCAATTGCGGCTGCGATCCGGCAGCGGAGGGAAGCATGGCAGTCATAAGCGTAGAGAATCTGACACATACCTACAGCGTCGGAACGCCCTTTGAGAAGACCGCAATCCGGGATGTAAGCGTTACCCTGACACAAGGAGAGTGCGTCTTCATCCTGGGGCATACCGGTTCGGGAAAATCGACCTTTGTCCAGCATCTGAACGCTCTGCTGCAGCCGACCGGCGGTACGGTGAAAATTGACGGAGCGGATATCAACAAGGACAAAATCTCCCGGCGCGATGTGAAACGCAGAGTTGGCCTGGTATTTCAATATCCGGAGTATCAGCTCTTTGAAGAGACGGTCGCCGAGGACATCGCCTTCGGCCCGAAAAATATGAAGCTGACGAAGGAAGAGATCGACGAGCGAGTTCATGAGGCGGCTGGCCTTGTGGGCGTGGAGGAGAGCCTTTTCACCTGTTCTCCGCTGGAGCTTTCCGGAGGCCAGAAGCGCAGGGTCGCCATCGCCGGCGTGATTGCCATGCGCCCGGAGGTGCTGATTCTCGATGAACCGACAGCCGGACTGGATCCGGTCGGGAGCCGCACCATCATGGAAAACATCCGGAATTATCGCCAGAAGACGGGAGCCACGGTACTGATTGTCAGCCACAATATGGATGATGCGGCACGCTACTGCGAGCGGCTGATCGTTTTTGACCATGGGACGATCTGTATGGATGGCACCCCGGAGGAGGTTTTTTCGCGTACGGATGAACTGATGGGGATTGGCCTGAATGTTCCGAAGGCGGCAGAGATTGCCGCCGCACTTTCCAAACGCGGAATTCCGCTGGTGGGGCCGGTGTTTACCCATGAACAGCTTCTTCGCGCACTGCGTCAGGCCGGGGAGGTGACGGGATGCTGAAAGACATTACCCTCGGCCAGTATTTCCCGGGCGATACGGTGGTGCACCGGCTGGACCCCCGGACCAAGCTGATTCTGGTGGTCCTGTACATTGTTGCACTCTTTAACGCAAAGGGATGGGGCTCGTATCTCGTGGTGACGGCGGTTACGGGGATCTGCATGGCGGTTTCCCACATCAGCCCGAGAAACATCTTCAAGGGCCTGAAGCCGATGCTATTTATCATTGCGCTGACAGCCATCCTGAATATCTTCTATACCCAGGGGACTCCGATCCGGGAAGGCTGGATCATTACCTGGGAGGGGATTGAGCGCGCGGTCAAGATGATGCTTCGCATCACGATGCTGATCGTGGGTACCTTTCTCCTGACCTATACCACAAGCCCGATGGCGCTTACCGACGGACTGGAGCTTCTTCTGAAGCCCTTGAACAAGCTGAAGGTTCCGGTCCATGAAATGACACTGATGATGAGCATGGCGCTGCGCTTTATTCCGACACTGATCGAAGAGACGGACAAGATTATGTCCGCCCAGAAAGCACGCGGCGCAGATTTTGAAACCGGAAACCTGATTGAGCGTGCCAAGGCACTGCTGCCGATTCTGGTGCCGCTGTTTGTGTCCGCCTTCCGCAGAGCGGATGAGCTTGCCATTGCCATGGAAAGCCGCTGCTACCACGGCGGGGAGGGAAGGACGCGTATGAAGCAGCTTCGCTTCTGCACGCGGGATATCATTGCCCTGATCCTGGGCATTGCCTTCACTGCGGCGATTTTTGTTATGAAACACTTCGGCCTCTGACGACCGGAGAAAGAAACCGGAACGGATACGGGACAGAACATGGACTTGCCGAGAAAAGAGAGAAATATCATTCTGCATCTTGCCTACGACGGCAGCGCCTATCACGGCTGGCAGATGCAGAAGCGTGACCGGACGGTACAGGAGACACTGGAACAGGCCCTGACCCAGATCTGCGGTCATCCGGTCAAATGCGTCGGATGCGGCCGCACAGACGCGGGGGTTCACGCGCGCCACTACTGTGCCAATTTTCGTACCGATGCCGCAATTCCCGCGGACCGTATCCCTTTTGCGGTAAATGCGAGACTGCCTCACGACATTTCGGTGTTCTCTGCCATGGAGGGGGAGCCGGGCTTCAACGCCATCGGTTCATGCCTCAGGAAAGAATATATCTATCGGATCTGGAACGCGCCGATCCGCGATCCATTCCTGGAACACAGGGTCTGTTTCTATCCGCAGCGCCTGGACCTTGAACTGATGCGGCGAGCGGCAGCGGCTTTTGAGGGAACGCACGACTTCCGGGCGGTCCGATCCGTGGGAACGGAGACCCGAACAACGGTAAGAACGGTTTATCACTGCAAAGTGGAACATGAGGGAAGCCTGATTACGATCGCGATCTGTGCCGACGGCTTCCTCTATAATATGTGCCGTGCCATGGTCGGAACGATGGTGTATGCATCTTATGGAAAGCTGCGCCCGGAGGAGATTCCGGCATTGCTGGAAAAGGGAGACCGCCGCCTGACGGGACCGACCATGCCCCCCCAGGGACTGTATCTCAATCATATCTGGTATCCGGATTTTGAGTTCTGTGACTGAAGACCGTAAGCCGGCTGGTCGAGTCCCCTGGGAGACCGGAAGCGGAGAACTGTGTTTTCTGCCAATTAATAAGAGTATGGTGAAGCTATGAGAATTATAATTGACCTTGTTCTGCTTCTGATCGTGGCTCTTTGTATCTGGAACGGATACAAGTCCGGCCTGATCGGGGGCTTTGCCGGCATCCTGGCCATCATCATCGCCCTGCTTGCCGGCAGCATGCTTTCGTCCAACTATGCCTACGAGGCGATCCCGGTGCTGGAACCCTTTGTGGACGGCTATATCGATTCCCAGAAAACCCGGGATGAGGTGCTGACCGAAATGGGCTACGGGTCGACGGATCTTTCTCTGGAGGATGTGCTGGAGTCGGACAGCTCCCTGCGTTATGACTATGCGTACTTCTGCATCCGCCACGTCGGCTTCTCTGAGCAGCGTGCCGAAGAACTGGCGGAACGGTCGGTGCGTTATTCCGACCAGACCGAAACAAGCATGACCGAGGCGGTGGTGCAGGTGCTCTGCGACGCGGTGACTTATGTAATGGGGCTGACGCTCTGCTTCCTGCTGATTCTGATCCTTCTGATCGCTGTCAGCAGCATCGGAAACCTGGTTTTCCGGCTGCCGGACAGCCTCCAGCTTCTGGACGAGCTTGGCGGTGCACTCGTCGGCTTTGTAAAGGGCTTTCTCTACTGTGTCCTGCTTTGCTGGCTGCTGAGCTTCCTGGGCCTGGTCATCGGCAAGGATACGCTGGAGAACACTTTGCTGGCAAGGTTCTTCCTGACCTTCCGCTTCCTGACAAACGGACTTCTGTAACCGCTGACCGTGTGCCGCGCATGCTGCAGGCGCAAGTCTTTATTGGAAAAAACCAACTGATAAACTGAGAGGTAACGATGCAAGCAAGTATCTGCTCCCGCTGCGGAAAGAATCCGGCGGTGGTATTTATCACAAAAATCGAAGGAAACCAGACCAAGAGTGAAGGCCTCTGCCTCAAATGTGCCAGAGAGCTTCACATCAAACCGGTGGATGATATCCTGACCAAAATGGGAATCTCCGACGAAGATCTCGACAATCTTTCCGGTGAGATGATGAACGCCATGAGCGGTGTGGAGGAACTGATGGGGATGGACCCGGAGGAGACCACGGAGAACGACGAGGACGGCAAGACCGCGACATTCCCCTTCTTCGGAAAGCTTCTGGATGCCTTCCGGCCCAACGGCGGCGCTTCCGGAGCGCAGCAGAATCCGACGGACGGGGAAGCGGGGAAGCGGCCGGGACCCGGCCAGCAGGGCCCGAGACCCAATCCGGCGGCAAATGCGAAAAACGGAAAGAGAAAATATCTGGACAACTACTGCATTGACCTGACGGCCCGTGCCCGTGCCGGAGAGCTGGATGCCATGGTAGGACGGGACGAGGAGCTGGAGCGTGTCATCCAGATCCTGAACCGCCGTCAGAAAAACAATCCCTGCCTGATTGGTGAACCCGGTGTAGGCAAGACGGCGATTGCCGAGGGACTGGCCCAGCGGATCGCCATGGGAAATGTACCTTACAAGCTGCAGAATAAACAGGTTTTTTTGCTGGATCTCACGTCACTGGTGGCGGGGACTCAGTTCCGCGGACAGTTTGAAAGCCGAATGAAGGGCCTGATTGAAGAGATCAGAAAGCAGGGGAATATCATTCTGGTGATCGACGAGGTACATACCATCGTCGGGGCCGGAGACGCCGAGGGAAGCATGAACGCGGCCAATATTCTCAAGCCCGCGCTTTCCCGCGGCGAGATCCAGGTGATCGGTGCTACGACCTTCGCGGAATACCGCAAGCACATTGAAAAGGACTCCGCCCTGGAGCGCCGTTTCCAGCCTGTCACGGTGAACGAACCCTCCATCGAAGACAGCATTGCCATCCTGCGCGGCATCGCACATTACTATGAGGATTATCACAGCGTGGAGATCCCCGATGAGATGTGTGAGAAGGCCGTCACCATGAGTGAACGGTATATCACAGACCGCTTCCTGCCGGATAAGGCCATTGACCTGCTGGATGAGGCGTGCTCGGATGTGAACCTGAAGGACCCGGATATTAACCGCCGCATGCTGGTGGAGCGTGAGCTGGAGAACATCCGCTTTGAAGCGGACGCGCTGCTGGCAGATAATGCCCATCGGAACGATACCGATACCCGGGAGCAGACGGAGGCACGCTATGCCCGCATAGCGGAGCTCCGCAGCAAGGAACTTCGCCTCAGTCAGGAACAGCAGGAGCTCAACGCAAAGGGAAGGCCGAAGCTGACCGTGGATAACCTTGCCCGCATCATCGAACTCTGGACCAAGATCCCGGCTTCCTCGGTCAAAGAGGATGAGCTGGAGCGCCTGGCCGGGCTCGATGCACGTCTAAAGGAGCACATCATCGGACAGGACGAGGCGGTGGACGCGGTCTGTGCTGCCATTCGCCGCGGACGGGTTGGACTTAAGGTCAAACGCAAACCGGTAAGCTTTATCTTCGTGGGAGGCTCCGGTGTCGGAAAAACCGAGCTGGTCAAGCGACTCGCCGCCGACATGTTCGACAGCCCGGAGAGCCTGATCCGGCTGGATATGTCCGAATTCATGGAGAAATTCTCCGTCTCGCGCATCATTGGTTCACCTCCCGGCTATGTCGGTTATGACGAAGCAGGCCAGCTCACAGAAAAGATCCGCCGCAAGCCCTATTCCGTCGTGCTGTTTGACGAGATTGAGAAGGCTCATCCGGATGTGATGAACATCCTTCTCCAGATCCTGGATGACGGACGGATCACGGATGCCCAGGGGCGTACCGTAAACTTTGAAAACACCATCATTATCATGACCACCAACGCCGGAAGCAATACCAAGACCGCGTCGGTCGGCTTTGGCGGTACGGTCAGCGATATGAGCAGGGACCGTGCGCTGAAGGCATTGGGAGAATTCCTGCGTCCGGAGTTCCTGAACCGCGTGGACGAGGTTATCTGCTTTAACAGCCTGACCGAGGAGAACTTTGCCGAGATCGCCGTGCTGATGCTGAATGAAGTCCGTGATGTCATGAAGACACGGGACATGACGCTGACTTGGGACGAATCCGTACCGGCCTGGCTGGTAAAGAAGGGATACTCCACCGTTTACGGTGCGCGGAATCTTCGCCGCCTGATCCAGAAGGAAGTGGAAGACAAGGTGGCCGCCCGGATCGTGGAAGCGAGAGGAGCAAAGCATTCCGAGATCCGCCTGACCGCCGATGAATCCGGCATACACTGCGAAATGAGCTCGGCCCTTCCCGATGGAAGCGCCGCGACCGAGCAGGCCGAATGAAAGAAGCGACGTATAAAGCCAAAGTCCACCCGTACCTGCGGGTGGACTTTTGAAAAAGAAGGAGTGCAAGATGGCAAGCAAACTCAATATGCGGAATACAACTCTCTGCTACATCGAACGGGACGGTGCGTACCTCATGCTCCATCGTGTAAAGAAGGAGAATGACCTGAATCACGACAAGTGGATCGGAATAGGGGGCAAGTTCGAAGAGGGGGAGAGCCCGGAGGACTGCCTTCTGCGTGAAACACGGGAAGAGACCGGCCTCACACTGGACAGCTGGCGCTACTGCGGGATCGTGACCTTTGTCTCCGACGAGTGGGGAACGGAATACATGCATCTGTTCCATTCAGACCGTTTTCACGGCGAACTGCGTCAGGACTGCGAAGAGGGAACGCTGGAATGGCTGCCTAAAACAGAACTGAGGAAAAAGGAACTCTGGACGGGAGACCACATCTTCCTGGACCTGTTGGAGAGGGGAGAGCCCTTTTTCTCATTGAAGCTCTGCTATCGAGGCGATACCCTGGTGTATGCCGCCCTCAACGGAAAGCCGCATGCCGTCACAACGCCGGATGAAATATAAACCAGGCCGCACAGGAGAGCGGCACCGGTGAAAAAGAAAAGGCCGTCCGAATGGACGGCCTTAAAACGTATGGCGGTGATTGATTTATCCCACGACCTGGAAGTCCGTGGCATACTGGCGGAAGAGGAAGGTGTTGGGGAGCCCCACCTGGGCGATCGTGCCGATGGCGACAATATCGGTCGGCTCTTCAAGATTCACCGTGACCTTGACTGTTCCCTGCGTCGGGTAATCGAAGGAACCTACCTGGATCCACTCGGTGCCGTCGTTGACATAGACGGTACGCGGTCCGAAGACACAGTCAAACATCCAGGTGTTCTCGGCAATGAGCTGATAATCCAACGTGAAACCGACGCAGTTTTCCACCGTCTCATTCAGAACGGAGTAATTCTGCAGAGAATCCAGGAAGCCCTTCTTGGACCAGGTCATCCCGACATCTTCGATGGTATCTGTACCGGTGTACTTTGCCTCTCCGACGGTTAGAAGAGCACCCGGGAACTCATCGACAAGGAATCTGGTCTGTACCCAGCCGGCACGCTGACGGTTGTCATTGGAGAGATAGAGGATGAAGGACATGTCGTCCTTTTCGGCCAGGACGGTCACCTTGGTGCCCTCATAGGCCCAGGGCATCTTCTGACGGCCCAGGTGCCAGTCAACCACGCGCTCCACCGGGACCGCGGGACCGCAGACACGCTGATTCTTCAGTGCTTCTTCACGATCCTTGAAGATGTTGAAGACCTCAGAGTCGTAGTCGAAATGAGCAACATAACGGGTCTTAAATTCGCTCAGATAGCTGTCGTCATCCGGAAGATCGACATAACGGTCGTCTCCGGTTGCCAGTATGGCCTGCTTGGCGACATTGCGGATCGAATCCATATAAATCTTATTGGACTCTCTGTCATCCTGATTGCCGAGCAGTGCAACGACTTCTTCGTAATTGCCGTCCTGATAGGCCAACTGAACCTTAGAATCCAAAAGGATCTCGGCAATCTCATCGCCTCCCGGAGCGTCCGCGCCGGCCAGTTCGACAACCCTGGCGTAATTATGTTTGTCGTAGGCAGCTTTGATATCGGCAATCAGGGCCCGTTCATCAAGAACGGCCTGGGCCTGAGCGGCGAGCTCGGTGAGTTCATCGTTCTGGATATCGGAAGTCTTTACCAGCTCGACAACCTTTTCAAAGTCTTCAGCGTCGAGCGCAGTCTTGACCTCGGCGACCAGTGCCCGTTCATCAAGAACGGCCTGGGCCTGGGCGGCGAGCTCGGTGAGTTCATCATTCCGGATATCGGAAGTCTTTACCAATTCGACGACCTTTTCAAAGTCTTCAGCGTCGAGCGCCGTCTTAACCTCAGCGACCAGGGCCTGTTCATCAAGAACGGCCTGGGCCTGGGCGGCGAGCTCGGTGAGTTCGTCGTTCTGGATATCGGAAGCCCCAACCAGTTCAACAACCTTTTCAAAATCTTCTCCGTCAAAGGCGGCCTTGACCTCGGCGATCTTTTCTTCTACAGCCGCTTTCTCGTCCAGAACGGCCTGAGCCTGGGCGGCGAGCTCGGTGAGTTCGTCGTTCTGGATGTCAGAAGCCTCGACCAGCTCGACAACTTTTTCAAATTCCTCGGCGTCCAGCGCAGCCTTGACCTCGGCGATCTTTTCTTCTACAGCCGCTTTCTCGTCCAGAGCATCCTGAGCCTGATCGGCAAGAGCAGTGAGTGCTTCACTCTCGATTCCGGCTTCTTTGACGAGTTCAACGACCTTGTCGAAATCCTCAGCATCAAAGGCAGCCTGAACCTCAGCGAGTTTGGCTTCCTCGGCGGCCTTGGCCTCTTCGGCGGCCTTGGCTTCCTCAGCGGCTTTTGCTTCCTCAGCGGCTTTTGCTTCCTCAGCGGCTTTTGCTTCCTCGGCGGCCTTGGCTTCCTCGGCGGCCTTGGCTTCCTCGGCGGCCTTGGCTTCCTCAGCGGCCTTGGCTTCCTCAGCGGCTTTTGCTTCCTCAGCGGCTTTTGCTTCCTCAGCGGCTTTTGCTTCCTCGGCGGCCT
>JAGAFT010000125.1 GCA_017627975.1 Oscillospiraceae bacterium | reverse complement strand
ATTCTTTGCCATAAGATTTCCCTCCTTCTCTTATACGCGGCGACGTTTCGGAGGACGGCATCCGTTGTGGGGGATGGGCGTAACATCCTTGATCATCGTCACTTCAAGTCCTGCCGTCTGCAGGGCGCGGATGGCGGCTTCGCGGCCGGAGCCGGGTCCCTTGACGAAGACTTCAACCGTCTTCAGACCATGCTCCATGGCTGCCTTTGCGGCCGTCTCCGCCGCGGTCTGCGCGGCGAAAGGAGTGGATTTCTTGCTGCCACGGAAACCGAGTCCGCCGGCGGAAGCCCAGGAAATGGCGTTTCCGGCCGTATCGGTGCAGGTGACCATGGTGTTATTGAAAGAAGAGCTGATATGAACCTGGCCCTTTTCAATATTCTTGCGCTCTCTGCGGCGCGTACGAACTTTCTTCTTATTGTTAGCAGCTGCCATGTTTCATATCCCTCCTTTACTTTTTCTTGTTCGCGATGGTGCGTTTCGGACCCTTGCGGGTACGGGCGTTGGTCTTGCTTCTCTGGCCGCGCACGGGGAGACCGCGGCGATGGCGCAGTCCGCGATAGCAGCCGATCTCGGTCAGACGCTTGATGTCAAGCGCGGTCTGACGGCGGAGGTCGCCTTCCACGATGTAACCGTGGTCGATGCACTCACGCAGCTTGGATTCTTCTTCGTCGGTCAGATCTTTGACGCGGGTGTCGGGGTTGATCCCGGTCGCTTCCAGGATTTTCAGTGCGCTGGTTCTGCCGACTCCGTAGACATAGGTGAGACCGATTTCGATTCTCTTGTCTTTCGGCAGGTCAACGCCGGCTATACGTGCCATAGGTGTTTCTTCCTTTCAGATTTGTTTTTTTAGCTTATTCCCGCCGGAGGGGAGCCGCGCCGCTTCGCGGCGCAAATATAATTATCCTTGTCTCTGCTTGTGCTTGGGGTTCTCGCAGATCACCATAACTTTGCCCTTGCGTTTGATGATCTTGCACTTTTCGCACATGGGCTTAACGGAAGGTCTTACTTTCATTTCTGCCTCCTTGAAATGCTTCTTTACTTGCTTCTCCAGGTGATGCGGCCGCGTGTCAGGTCATAGGGTGACATCTGAACCGTGACTTTGTCACCGGGAAGAATGCGGATAAAATTCATCCGGAGCTTACCGGAAATATGCGCGAGGATGATGTGTCCGTTTCCGATATCCACCTGGAACATCGTGTTGGGCAGGGACTCTACCACCGTGCCCTCGAGCTCAATTACATCGTCTTTTGCCAAAGTGATTAACCTCCAAAACCGGTATGTCAGATGTCGTCTGCCATTGTCAGAATCTCAGGCTCTCCGTCCGTGATGAGAATCGTGTTCTCATAATGCGCCGTGAGCGAGTGATCCGCCGAAACCACGGTCCAGCCGTCCTTCAGGATCTCCACATGCCAGTCGCCGGCACAGACCATCGGCTCGACGCAGATCGTCATGCCCTTGACCAGACGCGGGTTCGGGTGTCCCCGTTCCGGACGGTAGTTCGGCACCTCGGGCGCCTCGTGCATGCCCCGTCCGATGCCGTGACCGACAAAATCGCGGACCACGGAAAATCCGTGGCTCTCGACATAGTCCTGTACCGCGGCGCTGATGTCGTTGATGCGGTAGCCGACCTTGGCGAACTTGATTCCTTCAAAGAAAGCCTGCCGTGTCGCTTCGATCAGTCTCTT
>JAGAFT010000124.1 GCA_017627975.1 Oscillospiraceae bacterium | reverse complement strand
TGGTGCTTGATGACGATGCCGCCGTTGAGACGGGGACGGTTCACCGGATCGGAGGCCTGGGCGGCATTGGGGTGCACGGCGTGGGCGTTGTCGGCGGAGACCATGAAGCTCCGGCTGACAAGGCGATGGTATTCTTCGGCGCTGAGGCCGAGGGAAAGGCAGATGCGCTCCAGCACGTCCCGCAGGAAACCGGAGTCCGCGCCCTGGCGGCTGCGGCTTCCGACCTCTTCGTTGTCGAAGACGCAGTGGACGGCAATGCTGTCCTGCGGCTGCGCCTGCAGGAAGCCCAGGAAGGAACCGTAGCAGCACTGGAGATCGTCCAGCCGGGCGGCAGAGAGAAATTCCTTCTCCGGGCCCCAGAGGCGGGGGGCTTCCCGGACACAGAGGTAGAGATCCGCACCCAGAATGCGCTCCGGCACGGTGGCCAGCCGGGAAGCCAGCTGCGCCCAGAACACATCGGCATCGCCGGCTTCACAGAGAAGCGGGAGCAGATCGGTCTGGGGGTTCAGGGGCTTCTTCTCATTCTCGTGCCGGGTCAGATGCGGGGCGAGGGAGGGGATGATCAGAAGATCCTCTTCCGGCCAGACCAGGCGGAGGCTCAGGTGATCGCCTTCATCCAGCAGCACGCGCCCGGCAAAGGAGAGCGGGCGGTCCATCCAGCTGCTGTCCACCGGGCCGCCGTAGCGTTCCACGTTCAGCCGCAGAAGACCTTCGTTCAGCATTCCGGGACCGGGTTTGATCTTATACGAAGGAGAATCGCTGTGGGAGGCGATCAGGTGAAAGCTCCGGACCTCTCCTTCCGGAAGACGGAAGGAGAGTAGGGCGGAGCCGTTGCGTTCGACATAGTATTTCCCGCCGGGGAGAAGGGCCCAGCGGTCTTCCTCACGCAGCGCGGTAAAACCGGCGCGGTCCAGTTCCCGTTTCAGATTGGAAACCGCGTGGAAAGCGGTGGGGCTGTTTGCCAGAAAGTGCAGAAGTTTTTCGTTGACTTGATTCATATTTCCCTCGGATCTGCCGGCGGACAGAGCCGTCGGCATTCTGTGATTCATGTCATATTGGCGGCGAAGTCGGCAGCCCATGCGCTGTCATAGACGTAGCGCTTGGGCTCCATGCTGATGCGGCCGGAGAACTCATGCCGCAGGAGCTGGTAATAGGCCTCGTCCAGGGGGATCAGCTGGTTCTTCTCGGCGCGCCCGTGGAAGGTGATGACCTCATCCCCGGTTTCGGTGCTCCCGGCATAGAAGGGCTCTCTGCTCAGAACAAAGCCGGGATCCTGACTCTGGAACTGTGATTTCGCAATGAACTTATAGATCTCCAGAATGCGGTCGTCCCGGCCCATGACAAAGGCCATGAGCTTTTCCCGGAGTTCGTGGATATCATGGACAATCCGTACACGCAGGCCCATGTGGGCGCTGGACATGTTCAGCGCCCGGACATAATCCGGAATCTGGTCTGCTTCATGCACGACCTGGATCCAGACGTTGTTGTCCGGATCGTAGAATGAGAGATCGTATTCCAGGCGGTCTTTCCGGCCGCAGTGCGGGCAGCGGTACTTGAACAGTTCGCCGGAGATCGTCCGATTCACGGCATCGGGCAGCTGATTGTCGATGCTTCGGTATACCATCACGTCAATCCCCTCGACACATTGGGGACAAAGGAGATGAATCCTTTCGGGTGCAGCCATGTTTCCACGCTCCTCTCGCGGTCAAACTCATCGGGAAGAAATGATCCGGGTCCTGCGGTTTCGGGCGGGGTCTGCTATCCGTATTTTATCAAACAGAGGATGAGATTGCAAGAAAAGGCATCAGATTCTTGAACAGATATGGAATCAACTTTTCCCGTCAATAAAATTGAATTTCCTTGAATGCTATGTTATATTTTATATCACAGATCGGCAAATACACTGCTGCAGAAAGGAGTAAAGAGACAATGGCTCGTTTGATCAGACTGCGAAATCTGTTTCTTTATGCGGGGCTGGAAAGAGAGACCTTTCATGATCTTCGTCCCGTCATCCATAAAGAGAATCTTGTGCTGTTAAGGCTCTTCTCTCTGCTTGCGGCGGTGATGTTTTTCCTGCTGCTGATTACCAGCATGCTTTCCAAAGGCTTTGCGACGGTGAACAGCACGACTTATCTGACCTGCGGGATCGCGATGCTGGTGATTCTGTTGAGCGTACAGTATTGCATCCCGAAGTATCCTGCGTATGTCATGGTGTTCGTCTATCTGTTCGAGATTACGCTTTATGTATTCGGAATCCACATCTCGATGCTTCACGCAGAAAAGGCGGCGGTCTCGGCGATTGCCTTTCTGCTGGTGACGCCGCTTCTGTTTTATGACCGGCCGATCACCCTGTCCGCGCTGATCGCGCTTGTTGCGGCGGTGTTCTGCGGAATCGTTGTCCGGTACAAGGACCCAAGTGTGGCAGAAAGCGATGTCTGGAATACGATCACCTTCGGGATTGTCGCAATTGCCACCTCTCTGTTCATCATGAACATCAAGATGCGGGCACTTGCACAGTCCAGACAGATTGAATACATGGGCCAGACCGACTTGCTGACCGGAGTCAAAAACCGGAACCATTATGAGGAACGGCTGCAGGGATACCCTGAAATGTGCACGTCAAGCCTGGTCTGTGTTTACGCCGATGTGAACGGCCTGCATGAAATGAACAACCGAGAAGGACATTCGGCGGGGGACAGAATGCTTCGTGAGGTTGCTTCAAAAATGCAGCAGTGTTTTGGCCGGGAACATACCTATCGGATCGGCGGTGATGAGTTTGCGGCGTTTCGGGTGGACGGTCAGGCGGAGGAGGTCTCAGCAGAGATTGAACGGATCAGGCAGGAGCTGGCCAGGGAAAAGTATCATGTATCCTTCGGAATATCGGTTCAAGAGCAGTCAGAGGGTAAACTAAACATGGCTGAACTCATCAAAGAAGCGGAAGACAACATGTTCGCCGCCAAGAAGGAGTTTTATCGCCAGCCGGAACACAACCGGAGAAACAGATAAATAATCCGGCCTCGTAAGAGGCCGGATTAAACTTTATGGGGATTGTATGGGGACTTACTTCTTCGCGAGACCCTTCTGGCGGGCATACTCGGCAGCGCCCAGAGCGCCCATGAGCTGCGGGTCGGTCTTGAGGTTGATGACCTTCAGCTTCAGGACGTGCTCGATGGCGTCCTTCAGGCCGTCGTTCTTGGC
>JAGAFT010000123.1 GCA_017627975.1 Oscillospiraceae bacterium | reverse complement strand
TTTTCCATCCGGAGCTGCCATCGTCCTCGCCTCACTATTCTGGTATGATTTGTATAACAAATCATACCATCGACTCCGGGAAAAGTCAATACGGGAAACGATTGTAGTCGGAAATCAGCGGTTTTGCCGGCAGCCGTGCCCTTGTATTCATTCCTGATCCGTGGTAGAATCAAAAAACTTCTTCATCGTTCTGCTATCAGGAGGGAAACATGAAGCTTCCGGAACTGCTGTCCCCGGCGGGGGATCTGGATCGGGTTCAGAGGCGCTCCTTTACGGGGCGGATGCCGTCTATCTTGCGGGCAGGCTCTTTGGCATGCGTGCCAAGACGGTCAATTTTCAGGACCAGGATCTTGAGCGGGCCATTCATCTGATCCATGCTCAGGGGAAAAAGGCGTATATCACCTGCAATGTGCTCCCGCGGGAGAAGGAACTGGAGCTGGTTCCGGACTATTTTGCGTTCCTGCAGGATCTGGGGGCGGACGCGCTGATCCTGGCGGATCTCGGGCTCCTTCGCATGGCGGAGCGGTATGCGCCGAAATGTGCCAGACATGTCAGCACGCAGCTCGGAGTTCTCAACAGTGAGACGGCGTCTTTTCTGTACGAGCTGGGCGCGGATACCGTGGTTCTTGCCCGGGAGTGCAGCCTGGAAGAAATCCGCGCGATTCGGGAACACTGCCCGGCAGGGCTTCGCTTGGAAGCCTTTGTCCACGGGGCCATGTGCGTCTCCTTCTCGGGAAGATGCCTGCTGTCCAACTATCTGACGGGAAGAGACTCCAACCACGGCGAATGTGCCCAGCCCTGCCGCTGGAAATACCATCTTGTGGAGGAAACCCGTCCGGGAAAATACATGGAAATCTCCGAAGACGGGGGCACCTTTATTCTGAACTCGGAAGACCTGTGCATGATCGAGCATCTGGCCGAACTCCGGGACGCCGGCGTTGACAGCTTTAAGATCGAAGGGAGAATGAAGTCCGCCTACTATACCGGCGCCGTGACAAACGCCTACCGCATGGCGCTGGATGCCCTCGGCAGGGGAGAGGCACCGGCACCATGTGCGGTTCAGGAGTGCGACGCCGTCAGTCACCGCCCCTACTGTACCGGCTTCTATTATGGTCAGCCGCAGCAGTATTATCCGGATTCACTCTACCATTCCTCGGCGGAAATCGTGGCCGTGGTGGCCGCGTGCGATGAGGACAGAACGGCGCTGCTGAAGCAGCGCAATAAAATTAAGGCGGGGGACCGGCTGGAGCTTCTGCTTCCCGGGACCTGCGGAATTCCCTTCACGGCAGAGAAGCTTTGGGATGAAAGCGGGGAACTGATCGACGATACCCGGCACGCGGAAATGCTCTTCCGGATGCAGCTTCCGGAAGCTGCACCGCCCTATACCCTCATCAGGACTGCCCGGAACGCCGGCGGCTGATCATAAGACGGAAGAAGACCGACGCCATATCTTTTCCGTATGATAAGGGGCATGAAAACGGTATTATTCACCGGGCTGCCGATGTGTTAAAATTTAATCCATGTTTTGGGAGCCTTGAAAACAAACCGCCTGCAGAATCTGTAGGTGGTTTGTTCCATTTTATTGAACGGATCGGGAGGGAATACAGCATGTGCGGAATTGTTGGCTTTACAGGGGGGCATCAGGCAGCGCCGATTCTGCTGGACGGACTGGCCAGACTGGAATACCGGGGCTATGACTCGGCGGGGCTTGCCGTACGGGACGGAAGCAAGCTGGCCGAAGTGGTAAAGGCGACCGGGAAACTCCGGAATCTGGCGGTCAAGACGGACAATGGGGCCGCACTCGCCGGGACCTGCGGCATCGGGCATACCCGCTGGGCTACCCACGGCGAGCCGAGCCAGACCAACGCCCATCCCCATGTCAGCGGCAACTGTACCGGGTCCGGGTCGGGCCCCGTGGAGGCGGATGTAGTCGGCGTTCACAACGGGATTATTGAGAATTACGCCGAGCTGAAGGCCAAGCTTCTGCGCCACGGCTATACCTTCTACTCGGAGACAGACACCGAGGTCGTCATCAAGCTGGTGGACTATTATTATAAGAAATACAAAATCGGCCCCGTCGACGCCATCACGAGGACCATGGTACGTGTCCGCGGCTCCTATGCGCTGGCACTGATGTTCCGGGATTATCCGGGGGAGATTTTTGCCGCACGCAAGGACAGCCCCATGATCATCGGCGTGGCGGACGGGGAGAGCTATCTGGCCTCGGACGTGCCGGCGATCCTGAAGTACACCAGAAGGGTCTGCTACATTGGAAATCTCGAAGTCGCAAGGCTGGCCCCCGGGGAAGTGCGCTTCTACGACCTGAACGGGGATGAGGTAAAGCACGATACCGTGGAGATCACCTGGGATGCCGAAGCGGCGGAAAAGAACGGCTTTGAGCATTTCATGATCAAGGAAATTCATGAACAGCCTGCCGCGGTGCGCGATACCCTCAAGAGCCTTCTGAAGGAGGGGAAGATCGATCTTTCCTCCGCCGGCCTGACCGAGGAGTACCTCCGGGAAATCGGGTCTATCTGTATCGTGGCCTGCGGATCCGCCTGGCATGTGGGGATGGCGGCTCAATATGTCCTGGAAGACCTGGCGGAGATTCCGGTGCGGGTGGAGTTGGCGTCGGAATATCGCTACCGGAAACTGCTGACCGGAGAGGACTGCCTGACGATCATCATTTCGCAGTCCGGGGAAACGGCGGACAGCCTGGCGGCGCTTCGGGAGGCCAAGGCCCACGGCGGAAGGACGCTCGCCATCGTGAATGTGGTGGGCTCCACCATCGCGCGGGAGGCGGACAATGTGCTCTATACGCTGGCCGGGCCGGAGATCGCCGTGGCGACGACGAAGGCCTACAGTGCCCAGCTGATGGCGGTATACGTCCTGGCGGTCCAGCTGGCCGCGGTCCGGGGAAAAATTACCGAGGAGCAGGTTGCCAGCTTCATCGAGGAACTGAACGCCATCCCGGATAAGATGATCCGGGTGTTGGAGGACAAGGAGCGGATCCAGTGGTTCGCGGCAAAGTTCGCCATGGCCAAGGACATCTTCTTCATCGGACGGGGGCTGGACTATGCCATCTGTCTGGAGGGCAGCCTCAAGATGAAGGAAATCAGCTATATTCACAGCGAGGCCTACGCCGCCGGAGAGATGAAGCACGGCACCATCAGCCTTGTGGAGGACAACACCCTTGTCATCGGGGTCCTCACCCAGAGCGGGCTCTATGAGAAAACCATCAGTAATATGGCCGAATGCAAGGCCAGGGGAGCCTACCTGATGGGCCTGACCAGCTCCGGACATTACAGCGTGGAAGACAGCGACGACTTCACCGTCTATGTGCCGAAGGCGGATGAGCACTTCATCGGAAGCCTGGCGGTGATTCCGCTGCAGCTTCTCGGCTACTATACCAGTGTGGCAAGGGGCCTCGATGTGGACAAGCCCCGCAATCTCGCCAAGAGCGTCACGGTGGAATAAAGCGCGGCACCGGATGCCGGGGCTGCAGATCGCCGGAACACGACGGGGGAGATGAGAGCAGAATGTGCGGAATCTGCGGATTTATCGACAGAGGACTTGGTTCGGAAGAAAACCTCTGTGAAATGATCAATGAGATCCGATACCGGGGACCGAATGATCAGGGATGCATGCTGGAAGCGCTGGAAAGCGGCTTTCGGGTCGGTCTTGCGCACTGCAGACTG
Organism: Oscillospiraceae bacterium; assembly: GCA_017627975.1. The sequence continues at coordinate 3,842 of JAGAFT010000123.1, read as the reverse complement.
TCCATTCTGGATCTGAGCGCAGCCGGCCGCCAGCCGATGAGCTCGGAGAGCAGCCGCACCGTCATCAGCTTCAACGGAGAGATCTATAATTATCGGGACCTTCGAGCGCAGCTGGAACAGAAGGGATACCGCTTTCGGACGGGAACCGACACGGAGGTCATTCTCGCGGCCTATGAGGCCTGGGGCATCGATGCCGTGCAGCGTTTCAACGGCATGTTTGCCTTCGCGCTCTTCGACCGGGAGGCACAGAGCCTGTATCTGGCCCGGGACCGGATGGGCGTCAAGCCGCTTTATTATTTTACCGACGGCGAGACGCTGGTCTTCGCCTCCGAACTGAAGCCGATCATGAAGTACCCGGGCTTCCGGAAGGAGATTGACCGGGACGCGCTGACGGTGTACCTTGCGGCGGAATATATCCCGGGAAGACAGAGCATCTTCCGAAATACGTTCAAGCTGCTCCCGGGGGAGATCCTGAAGTGGACGCCCCTGGGGGTGGAGAAGCGGCGTTACTGGTCCGTGCCGGATGTCGTGAGCCGACAGGAACCCTTTACCGGAAGCTACGAGGACGCGCTGGAGGAACTGAACGCGCTGCTGGAGGACGCAGTCCGGCTCCGGATGATCAGCGATGTGCCCCTGGGCGCTTTCCTGAGCAGCGGAGTGGATTCGAGCCTGATCGCCGCGAAGATGCAGAAGCTCTCCGACGGGCCGGTAAAGACCTTTACGGTAGGCTTCCGGGAACCGGAATTCGATGAGTCGCAGGCGGCGGAGAAGGTGGCGCAATACCTCGGCACCGTGCACGAGACTAGAGTGCTTTCCATGGAAGAGGGGAAGAACCTTCTGGGGCAGCTTCCGCGGTGCTTTGATGAGCCGATGGCGGATCCGTCCCAGATTGCGACGCTTCTGGTGAGTTCCATGGCAAGGGAACGTGTCACGGTGGCCCTCTCCGGAGACGCGGGGGATGAGCTCTTCTGCGGGTACAACACCTATGCGCATTTTGAAAGCCTCAAAAGGCTGCAGGGCCTCAGCAGAGCTTTGAACGCAGCCGAGCATCTGTTTCCCTTGCGGGAAGCGGGGGAGCGGGCCAACAACAGGACCTGGGTGAAGCTCTTTCATCTGACGAGTGACGAAGAAATCGTCGACGCGGATCTCTATACCTGGTGGGACCGGTATCGGGGGATCGCGGGCGGTGCGGCGGATCCGGGCGTGTTTCAGCCCGCCATGACCTCGGGCACAACGCTTTTGGAGAAGGCGATGCTGCACGATCTCAGCACTTACCTTCCGGACGATGTGCTGACCAAGGTCGACCGGGCCTCGATGGCGGTTTCCCTTGAGACGAGAGCTCCGCTGCTGGATTACAGAATTGTAGAGCTGGCGCTGCGCCTCCCGCTGGAATTCAAACTGCAGAATGGAAACAAAAAGCGGATTCTGAAAGACCTGCTCTGCCGCGAGGTCCCGGAAACACTGATCGGAAAGAAAAAGATGGGGTTCCGGATCCCGTTTGCCCGGTGGATGCGGGAAGACTACCGCGATCTGATCCGGTGGTACTGTTCCGATGAGTTTCTGCGGAAACAGGACCTGTTCGACCGCAGGCAGGTAAAGAAAATGCAGAAAGCCTATGAGCAGACCCACACGACGGATTATGCCAGGGAAGTCTGGACCTTTCTGCTGTTTCAGCTGTGGTATGACCATTATGTAAACTGAGCTTGTGTGATCTGCACAAAAATAACAGCGGAATTTCGGCAGAATGCCAACTTGTAAAAAAACGACTGATATATTAGAATATCAGTCGTAAATGACAATCATTTATCAGCGTGGACAAGGCGAATTTACCGCAGGTCTTTGCACTTCGCCTCCGGCAGATGCCGGCAGATGAAGTCCCAGGCAGCGTCGGATTCCTCGGCCTTTGGCATCAGGAAGGCTCTGGTCGGAAGGACATAGAGGTAGATACAGCCTTTCACACGGCGGGCCATGAAGGTGTTCTTCCAGGCATATTCCGCTTTTTCTTTTCCCCGCCTGACCGTGACACCGTCGTCGCGAAGCAGGAGACTGTACGCGATTCGGGTTTTGGACAGACCCAGTTTCCGGGCTTCCTTCTTCACGGAGGAGAGATACCACAGGTACCAGACGAGCGGCAGGATCAGGCCGATCCCGAGCAGTACGCCGCTCAGCAGCAAAGCCTGCTCCCGGCTCTGACGCAGGGCAAAACAGGCCGCGGCAAAGGCCGTCATGAGCAAGGCAAAGAGCACGGGCGTCTTCCAGCGCTTCTTCACGCGAAAGGTGTCGAAGAGAGCAAAGCGAAGGAAATCTTTCTGATCGATATTGGAGAGGAAAAGAAGTTCTTCCTGCTGCGCAGCGGACATGACGGTACCTCCGAGGGGAGCAAAATTTCGTGGGATTTCCGGATCTTCCAGGCTTCGGTAAGCGAGGCTGGACAAACAAGATTTCTTCCTGTATCATATCATAAAAGAATGAAAATGTGAATTTGATTTTGCACCTTATCTTTGTATCTGTTCCGTTTCGAAAGAAACGGATAGAAATATGCAGAACCCAAAATTATTAAGGAGGAAACCAAAATGAAAAAAACCCTGGCACTTCTGATGACCCTGTGCATGATTTTTGCAGTCTGCGCAGTGTCTGCTTCCGCAGACCCGATTACGCTGACCTATGCAGAAGTCAACCCCATCGAAGGAACGGTCGTAGGTGACGTTGCTCTGGCTTTCAAAGAGAAGCTGGAAGAGCTGTCCGGCGGAGACATTGTGGTCGACATCCAGGCCAGCGGCGTCATGGGCGATGAGAAGACCGTCCTTGCCAACATCCTGGGCGGCGACACCTCTGTCGACATCGTCCGCATCTCCGCGTTTGCCCTGAACCAGTACGGCGCCGTGAAGAGCGTCTTCCTGACCCTGCCCTATGTTTTCACCAGCGAGGATCATTACTGGAACTTCGTCGAGAGCGACCTGGCCAAGGAAATGCTGGCCGAGTCCAAGGAAGTCGGCCTGCCCTTCAACGGCCTGGCCTACGGCGAGGAAGGCTTCCGTCACTTCTTCTCCAAGGTTGAAATCCACACCATCGACGACCTGAAGGGCCTCAAGATCCGTGTGTCCGACGACCCGATCATGACCGGCATGGTCAAGGGCCTGGGCGCTGCCTTTACGCCGGTTTCCTTCGGCGAACTCTACACCAGCCTGCAGACCGGTGTTGTGGATGCTGCTGAGCAGCCCATCACCAACTACCTGTCCAACTCCTTCCAGGAAGTTGCTCCCTATCTGCTGAAGGATGGCCACACCCTCGGCACCATCGAGCTGATTGCCACCGACAACTGCCTCAGCAAGCTCTCCGACGAGCAGAAGGCCATGGTTCAGGAAGCTGCCGACTATGCCATGCAGGTCTGCAAGGAATCCGTGACCGAGAAGCAGGAAGAGGCTGCCAAGACCCTGGTCGAGAAGGGCTGCACCATCATCGAGGTTGAGGATAAGACCCCCTGGCAGGAAGCCACCAAGAGCGTGCTGGAAGAGAACATCGCCGGCATGGAAGATATCTACGAGCAGATCATGGCTCTGCAGTAAGAATTGACTGAAACAAGACCCAACAGATAAACCCGTCCGGGGTGCAGGGTTTAACCCCCTGCACCCTTCTTTTTAGCTGTTGGGATCATGCTATGAAAGGGGTTTCATATGCCTGCTTTTTTCCGCACGCTTGAGAAAATCAAGCCGGTCTATGACTGGGCTTACAAAATCATGCTCTTCATCTGCAAGCTGCTTCTGATTGCGGATATCATCATCACTTCCGTCACGGTGGCAGGACGGTATTTTCCGTTCTTTACGGCGCCGCACTGGGGCGAA
>JAGAFT010000122.1 GCA_017627975.1 Oscillospiraceae bacterium | reverse complement strand
TGATACTTCTCCACGTATTTCGCGATCCGCTGCTCACGGGCGGCGAGTTCGCCCCGGAGGGCAGACTGGACCTCGTCCGTGATCGCGAGCATCAGGTTTGCCCAGACGGGCAGGCCGCCAGACGAGGAGAAGAGGTTCATTCCTCCGAAGAGCGGTTCACAGACCTCTTTTCCAAAGAGATCATTCAGGATCCCGCGCATTTTGCCGTCCAGCTCACGGGCGATGGGGAACACTTCCCTGTCGTCCGTGATTTTTTCACGGCTTTGCCGGACTTCCTCCTGGAGGGCGTCCAGCTCGGAGAAGGCGCGGGATAGGCGTTCAAGAAAGTTCATGTCGGTGGGGTTGAACGAGACCGCCACCTTCCCGGCGAGGAGATAGTCCTCAAGGCCATCTTGAAACGTTAGAGTCTTCATGGTTTTTCACCTTTCAGAAGATATAATGTGGAAAGTGCAAAGTGTAAAGTGTATTGAAGGTGTGCGATTGCACAATCCTGAAAGTCATGGTAGAATCAGAGCGACAGATCGGAAACGTATGGGTTATTGTTTTTGAAAATCACCTGCTGTCGGGAGGGATGAGCATGAAGCTGGATCGAATTACGGAGAGCAACCTCCGCTATGCCGTTAAAATACAGGCGGAACTGTTCCCCGGAGAAAGCGCCGAGAGGAACTATGAAGACTCTCTTGAGGAGCCATCCCCTTACGAGTATTATCTGATCTATGAGGACGGCGTATGTGTGGGCATCATCGGGATCTACTCCTATCCGGAGGATCCTGACAGCGCATGGCTTGGCTGGTTCGGCATCCGGGAAGGTTTCCGGAGAAAGCACCTCGGCTCAGAAGCTCTGAAGCGGTTTGAGGAGATGGCGGCCGACAGAGGATACCGCTTTGCGCGGCTCTATACGGATGCGGAGCACAATGATGTCGCGATTGCGTTTTACAAAGCCAACGGCTATCTCTGTGAGCCCTATCTGAATCAGCAGGATCCCGCCTGCCGGCAGTATCCAACCCTTATTTTTTCAAAGTCGCTGACCGGCGATGCTCTGGTACCGTGGAACAGCAGAAGCATCCATCTTACAGAGCAGATCGCAAAACAGCAGAAAAAGTGATTCTTTTTTTCCGAAACGGAACGCGGCATGCAGATCACATTGAATTTGCGGAGTAGAGGATTATGATGAACCACAAAGCCATGTGATCAAGAACAATTATGAGTACAATGTTACCTTGGTGAACGATGTCGACAAAGCGGATTTCTTTCCTATCTATCTGAAAACAATTAAGTGAGAAACACACAGATCGGGATTTGCGAGGCGTGATTGCACAAAGCCGAAAGACGTGGTAGAATCAGTCCGACAGATCATGATGAAAGAGGGAACCCTTATGAGTAAAAAGAGCGGAATAGCGGCAATGGTCATCGCCATCATTGCATTATGCCTGTCTGTTTTGAATCTTGCCCTGGCCCAAAAACCGGCCGAACAGGTGACGCCGGACATCCAGTATGTCATGTATGTCGGAATCAATGACAAGGATTCCGACGAGCCGGTATGCTCTCTGGAAGAGGCCAAGGTCAGAGCGGCGGATATTCTGGTGGAACACTTTGGCGGTTACACGATTCAGGAAGCCAACGGCGGATGGAAGGATGGCGACACGGTCTATCGGGAAGACTCCCTTGTGATTTTCCTGAGCGACACGAGCTTGGACAAAGTACACGCCGCTGCGGACGACCTGATTCAGGCTTTTCATCAGAGCACGATCCTCATCCAGGCGAACGAAACCACCACGGAGTTTTATTCCTCCGAAAACTGATCGCCGACCGGAGATAATTCCGGCGGAATCACGGCAACAAATACGGGAACGTTCTGCTCTCCGTCACGGCCGATTCCCTGCGCAAGCTGGGTTATGAACTCGCTTCCCGCCCATCCGGGACAGGATTCTCTCTGATTCAGGATCCCGCGCATTTTGCCGTTTCCAAAACTTCGGCTTTTCCAGCTGACGGCTGTCAAGGTCTCGATTCCGATTATCAAGCCATCCCAGGCCCCGCCTTTGTGCGGGGTTTTCTTATGCCCACAAACCGTCCCTGTGATGCAGAGCTTGTTACGACGTCATGATGCGGTAAACATTACGGCGCCGGTTTCGGCGTTGCGCGAGGCGGTGCCGGTGGTGCGGGTCCCGCCGTAGGTGACGGAGATGGGCATGCCCACGTTGCCGCCGCCCTCACCGCCGAGGCCGGTGACCTCGATCATGCAGGAGGCGTAGCGCTCGGCAAAGGGCGAGGCCGATTCGCCGGCGTAAAAATGGACGATGAGCATGTCCTGGGCCGCCAGGGCCTGGGCGTCCTGGTCCTTGACGGCCAGGTTCCAGATCTTGAGCTGGGCCGCGTCCGCGCCGTCCAGGTCGCAGGGGTCGAAGGTCTGGGTGATCTTCGGCTTCTTCAGCGTGCCGTAGGTCGCGCCGAGGATGTCGCGGGAGATCTCGCTCTCCCAGTCGAGCTCGGTGGAACTGTCCTCCACGCGCTTGCCAATGGGGCTCCAGACCGGGGCGGAAGCGGTGCCGGTGTTGAGATAGGCGATGAGAAGTTCTCGGGCGATGGTCTGGCCCGAGGGAGTGTTAAAAGTAAGGTCTGCCATGGATGGGCTCCTTCCTTAAAATGTGGAATCAGAAATGATCAATGTGAAATTGCGGAAGATTGAAACAGAGCTGTTGGTGCGGTAGAAAAAGCGCTGAAATATAGCGGTTTTTTCTGTGATTTTGAAGATATTTTGTCGTTTTCTGTTGACAAAGATCTTTTCATCGTTTATGATAGCGCAAATTTTTCAGCAGGAGTGATCAAATATGCCGATTGTCCATATCACCGTAACCAAGCCCCTGGCGACCGAGGTAAAGTCCGATCTGATGGAATATGTCGCCCAGCAGATCTGTTCAAATACCACGACTCTGCCGAAGAACATCTATGTCTACATCCATGAGATGGAGCGTGAAAACGTCCGCAAGCTGGCTCCGACCGTGTTGATCGACTGGACCATGATGCCGGATCGCACAGAGCCGGTGAAGAAGGTCATTATGAAAGCACTTCACGACAAGCTGGCGGAGATCGAACCCGAACTGCAGGACGAAATTGTAATCATCTTCAATGACATACCGCTGTCCTGTGCCATGCTCGGCGGTGAAACGAGATCGGATAATCCGGATAAATAAGGCCCGGCACAACCCCATCCCCCTAAGCTCTGGTGAGAAATCGCCGGAGCTTTTTTCTATCCGCCTGTCAGTTCTGCGAGCGTTCCAACGTCATGGTTACGGAAATGTCTTCGATGCCGGAGCTGCTGCGGCTGGTGAACTCCGGGAGATCGGCGGCTTTCAGGCGGACGTTCTCCGGCGGGTGCGCTTTGGCCCAGGCGACGAGGGCTTCCAGGGCTTCGAAAACGGCGAGGCGGTCGGCGTCGGACTCTATCGTGTCACGCCGGGTGATCTTCAGCACGAGGCGCTCACGGCGGTTTCCGAGGATGTCGGCGCGGGTCTCGGCCTTCGGGACCGAGAGGGACCAGCCGGAATAGCTCGGGAGAAAAGACCAGTTGATCTTCTCACCAGAGAGCTGCGGCGCCGTTGAGAGCCACGAAAGAATATCAGAAATGTTCATAGGGACCTCCCAGGCAAAGACTCTGCTCCGGTTAGGGTTTGGACACAGGGGACGGTCACACTGTCCTCACGGACAGATGCAACAGTCCCCGTGTCCTCCAATTAATTCCTGTAAGGACATTTTTTCTCCAAAAGTGCAAAGTGTAAAGTGCAGAGTGCAAATCCCGCCCCCCTTGCAATTCCACTTTTCACTTTTCACTTTGCAAATTCCACTTTAATTGTACCGGTAATACCTCGAAGAGACCTTGGAAACGACCTCATAATGCTGCATGCTCCGGCTTCCGTAATCGTGCAGCTGCCAGCCGGCGACGATGTAGACGAAGGCGTACTTCTCGCGGGCTTCGGCTAAGGTACAGGCTTCCGGGATCTCGCCCTTCACGAAGAAGCTGCATCGCCCGGCGCTCTCCCCTTCCGGCTGCAGGGTCCAGTGCTTTTCCGGGTCCGGGCAGCGGGCGTATTCCATGGGCGGAAGGAAGCTTACCGGCTCCCCTGCCTCATTCTCCGCGCGGACGGAAAGCGGGATGTAAAGAGCCGCGTTCGTCTCTTCCTGATCTCCGCGGCGCTGGACGCTCTGGCCGTTCAGGGCCTGGAGCATGACACCGCGCAGGATGACCGGATACCGGCGGCCGGAATGCGTATTGATGAGGGAAACGGTGTGGGGCGTCGTCAAAGCAAGCTCCTTTCCTCTCGCTGCTTTTTCTCTTCGAAGAAGACCCGTTTCATTGGGCTCTTCTTCGATTTTTTAGAGTTCAGCAGTCTGTAAATACCGGCACGCCGCGATAAAGCAGGCCTGTCCCGAACAGATACATCTCCGCCAGAGCCGCAAGCTCTGTGTTCAATTCCGCCCGTCCGGCTGTGCGGTATCGGATCTGCCAGTCCCCGACCTTCTCCGAGACCACCGACCCGCTCCCGGGGTCACGGCGCTTCCGCTCCTCCTGCTCATAGAGCTTCTCCGTCACCGCGCAGCAGGCCAGGGCCAGTTTTCCGTCCCGATCCTGGAACTTTGCCGCGCGTCCGGCGGTCAGCCGGTCAAGCAGCGGTCCGGCCCGGAGGGCGAGGCGGTTGAAATCCGCCTCGTCGGGGATCGCCCTCCCGCCGAATCGTTCGATATAGTCCTGATAACTTGCATACATAACATAACCTCCAGGATCATAGGAAACTGTCCCCTGTTCAACCTTTCGCGATCTCCCGGAAGAGCCCAATGAAATGGGTCTTCCGGGAAAAGGAGGATTAGCGGAACGACCGAGCTTTCCCGACGCTTCGGGGAAGCGAGTGGATGTGGAGCTTAATCCGACGTGGCCGGCAGATAGACCGCGAAGGGGCTGAAGTTGGTCAGCGTGTCACGGTAGGCGCTGATGGGATTCGGAATCTCCCAGCCCAGACGAATGACCGCGCGGAGCGCCACCATGTCCTGCTGGGCCAGAGAATAGACCACGCTGCGGCTGGCGGGATCCACGATGGTCGCCTCGGTCAGGACCTTGTAGGTCACATCCTGGCGGATGGAGTAGACCAGCTGATGGAAATCCCCGACAATCATCAGCGCCTCCTCCGGGTCCCAGGATCCGTTCATCGGGAAGCACATCTCCATGCCGTCGAGCATGTAGGGGGTCTTGCTCTGCATGCTGGAGACAAAGATGGGCTGGCCCGTGGTGTCGGTCAGGCCGCGGAGCTTGGCGCGCATCTGAACCGCCGCCATGACGCCGGTGGGCATGTAGCCGCTCTCCTCCGCCTTGGCGATCACGCCGCCGACGCCCATGATGTCCCCGAAGACGTCTTCGGGATCCGCGCTGGTTCCGGCGTGGGCCTTGACAAAGTTCCCGGCGTCCTTCGCCGTCTTCACGATGCCGTGGCGCCAGGTGGACGGCCGACCGATGCCGAAGAGGATGGCCTCGTCGATGCGGCGGCCCATGGCCTCCACGATCCGGGGCTTCACTTCGCCCCAGATGTCATAGTTGCTGTCGTCCAGCACCGCCTCGGGAATCGGGATGATGACGGCCAGTTCCTCGGCGAACAGGCGCTTCTTCTCCCAGGCCTGGGAGGAGGTCTCCTTGTAGCCGGTGTCGCCCTCAACCCAGTAGGCCATCGGCAGCATGTCCAGAACGTTGATGCTCTGGGTCTTGCTGGTCATGTTGGGGAGACGGCGGCCATACTTCAGCACGGCGCTCTGCTCCACCACGCCCTGAAAGATTTCGCGGCTGACGGGTTCCGGGATCAGGCCCGCCAGGTTGTCTCTCTGAATCAAACCACTCACAATAGTTACCTCTTTTCTTTAGTTTCCTCTGAGAATGCGGTTCATCGTTTCATTGGTGCTGCGGGGTCTCGCGGTTCTGCCGGCCAGGCTCGCCCCGGTATTGCGCGGCGCGGCTGAACGGTGCTGCTTCAGGAATTCTTTCGCCGCCGTCGCAAAGTCCTTCTCCTCGCTGACCAGTTTCCCGATCTTGAACACGTAATAGTCCAGGTCCTCTTCCGGTACGCCCTGCGAAAGCAGGGCCCTTTCTCTCTCCAGCTGGGTCACCCGTTCCCGGGCCCGGGTGAGTGCGGCCCGAAGTTCCTCCGCTGTGTCCCGCGCTCCGGCGGCCGGGCCGTCCTTCCTTCCCGCTCCGGCGGCTTCGGGGCTGTCCGAAGCCGTTTTTCCCGGCGTTCTTCCCGCCGAAGCGGCCTCGTTCTGCTCTTCGCCGCCCAAAGCTTCGGCCTCCGTGACCCCGGTCTCCGTTCCGCTTTCTTCTTCCGTTCTTACAATCTCATCCGTCTCTGGGTTCATCGTTTTCCTCCTTCCGACTCGCCGTTTTTATTGTATTTTGCACTTTGTTCTTTCCACTTTTCACTCTGCACTCTGCACTTTGTTCTTTATTCTTTCCACCTTTTCCGAAACTCCTCCTTCCCCAGTACGCCCAGCTCCAGCATGCGACAGTCGCGCTCGAACTCCCTGCTGCGGTCCTCAATGATGCTGTCGTCGAAATCGACCGTGACCTCCGCCTCTTCCCGCAGGCCGAGCGCGAAGTGGTCGTTTCCCATCCGAAGAAGAATCGCGATCAGCTCCCGCAGCGCGGCCTCCAGGATCAGCTCGTGCCGCCGGACATTCCGGTACAGGGCGCTGTTCTCGCTGATCACCTGGGTCGCCGTGAGCACGCTCCCCCGCTCAAAGCGGTAGTGCTGTTCTCCGAAGCCGCACTTGAGCCCCAGCAGGTTCAGCATGTCCTGGATTCCCTCATGGTGCTCCGCCGTGCGCAGCGTCATGTCGATTTCCTTGATGATGCTCTCGTTTCCCGAATCCTCCGGCAGGATGTAGAAGGCCAGCTCATCGGCGTCGAAGAGCGGCGCCCCGTCGAAGTCCTTCGTGGCCTCCGGCTTGAGCATGATCCGCTTTTTCCCGAGGATAAACTCGTTGACATAGCTGTCATAGGCCACATCCGCCCCGCGCAGCTGATCCACCGCATTGGCAAACACCGACAGCCCCATCGGGGAGGCGGGGTCCAGGTTGTTCACGATGTTCATCCGGTCCAGGACAAAGCTCCGCTCCGCCCGGCCGGTGTACACCGTCTCCGGGATCTCCCCAAAGCCCGGCACCTCCGCCGGGTTCAGCCGCTCCAGGCGGTCTCCCTCCGTGTCGAAAAGCAGGTTTTCAATCCGATACCCGCCGTCCGTCCGGTGGTGCACCTGAAGATACAGCAGGTCGCGGTCGCCCCGCCTCTGCACGCTTGCAAAGGCACAGTCCGTCACCCGCCCGTTCTCCCAGCTCATCGGCAGAATTCCCTCTGCCGGTAGGAAGTCGATGCGGATTTTTCCGTCGGTTACCCGGGGGACGTATGCCGCGGTCCCCAGCGCCGCCTTGTGCTCCTGCATGCGGTTGGCCATCAGGAAGAAGCTGTTCTCCCGCAGGATTCCGTCCACGAAGCCCTGTTCCCGCTCTCCCTCCACGCGGATGCGCACCCGCTCGTTCATCAGGAGGTTGGCCCAGTCCTCGCAGACCTTCTTCGCCATGCCGAGGCCCGCCCGGCGGCAGAGGACGCGCTTCTGGCCGTTGTAGACCCGGTAACTGTGAAAGTGCCTCACGTTCCCCTCGTACCAGCCGCGCCAGAGCGAAAGCAGCTCCTCTGTCCCGCCGTCGCCGCCGTTCGGAAAGCCCAGCTCACTCAGCTTCCGATAAATCTCTTCTCTCATTTAGCCCCCCCCAGGAAGACAGAGTGCCCAGGGAAGACAGCAGGGACGGTTCTTGCTGTCTGCGGCCAGACAGAAGAACCGTCCCTCTGTCTCCCCCCCTTTGTCTTCCCAATTCCTCACGCCCTTGATCTGTACTTCCCGTACACTCTCTCCAGCGCGTAGCGCACCGCATCGATCGTGTGGTTGTCCCGGTCGGGATAGCCGGAGATGAAGTTTCCGTCCCGGTCCCGCTCGAACTCATAGCCGCAGAACTCGCGGCAGGCCTCCGGCGTGCGTCTCCGGTCGATCACGATCTTACGGCCCTGCAGCCATTTCATCCCGTACTCCACACTGCCCGGCCCCTTCACCGCCATCCGCGCGTTGAGCCCGAGGCTTCGATAGTCCGCCACGCTCTTCGGCTCGGCACTGTCACAGGTGATGACACCGTCCTGCCAGCCCCGCCGCAGCAGCTCCGCGGCGGTCTCGCTGTTGGTCTGCCGCCGCACATAGAGCTCGTCGATGAGAAAGATCGTCTCCCGCGCCGGGTCATAGTGCAGCCGGACGAAGGCAAAGGGATCCGGCGCAAAGCCCCAGTCCACGCCCATATAGATCCGGTCAAAGCGTTTCACTTCCCCGTCGGAAATTTCTCTCAGCTCAAGATGCTCGAAGACGTTTCCGCCCGTCCCGACCGCAAGCCCCAGGTACTCATGCCGGTACGCCCGCTCATCGCTGTCCCTCAGGCTCTCGGCCTCGGCGATAAACTGCTCGCCCAGCCATTCCCGCGGCGCCTCCAGATAGGTGCTCCGGTGGCAGAGCCGGTCCGGGCGCTCCAGGGCCGAATCAAGGTTGGCCCAGTTGTCCCGGCTGAGCGGCGGGTTGTAGCTCTCGAAGTTCCAGAACCGCTCCCCTCCGCGCATGGTGGACTGGAGAATGGTCCGGATCTCCGCCCGTCCGGCAAATTGGTCCTTTTCCTCAAAGTGGGTCACCGCGATGCTTCCGAAGGGGACCTTGATGGACTTGATCTTCATGGGGTCGTCCGCCCCGCGGAAGAGGATCTTCTGTCCGGTGGGCCGAAAGACCAGCTCCATCGGGCTGAGTCTGCAGTCGAAGAACTGCTGCACGCCCAGCTGTTCCAGGGCCCAGAGATACTGGGCATAGACCGAGTCGCGCATGGTGTTGGCCACCTTCCGCAGGACCAGGGCATGGGCTTCTTTCTCCAGCATCAGCAGATACACCACCGCCAGGGATACAAAGCTGCTCTTCATGCTTCCGCGGCCGCCCGGGAGATCATAGTGGGTGTGTCCGTGGACCAGCACGTCCCCCAGCACCGGCGCAAAGCCCGGCGCGATGCTCCGTCCGATCCGCTCGGACGCCGCGGCCAGGGCAAGTTCCCGTTCTCCGGCAGCGCTCTCTTCTTCATGGATCTCAAAGAGCTTCAGGAGGCCGCTACAGGCCTTCAGGCGGTCCCCGACCGAGACCGTTTTCCCGCCGGGTTCCGTGAGCGTTCCGCGCATCACGTCGCTCAGGAAGCGAAACGCTTCGGCTTCCGTGGCGATGTCCTGCTTTCGTTCCGCCGCCTCCGCTGAATCCACCCGCTCACCCGCCCTTTCAGATCTTGGCTGTACTGTAGGCGCTAAAGGTGTCAGGCTGTGCAACCGTTAAAAAACTTTTTCCGCAAAAAAACACCCTCTGTCGTCTTCCGACAGAAGGTGCTTCATGCTCTTTGTATTCCGTTTTTTATTCGATCGGAACGCCGCCCGCGGTCATCACCGGCATCAGCTTGCCGTGCAGCACCGAACGCGCATCCTCAAAGACATAGGCGCAGGTCGACATGACGATGTAGTGCGCATTGGGGTCCAGATCCGGGTTGATGTGCCAGTCGGACGAGGACTCCGCCATCCAGAGATACTGCGACGGGTCCGAACCGGGCACCGGGATCGCATAGGTATCGCTGTAGGCCGAGGTGGTGTAGGCGCTGTAGAGCTCGACCTTGTAGTCCTGATCCGGGGTCAGAAGCCACATGACGGGGTGCTCCTCGCGGTAGCTTCCGAGCTGCCACCACTCCAGCGTTGCGAACATCGCGCCGCTGGCCATGTGGTGTCCGTAGAGGATCGTCACCGGATCGGCGTAGTTTCTCTGGTTCCGCTCGTCTATAAAGATTGAACCGGACGCGTTGTAGGTCTTGTCATAGCTGTGGTGGAGGTAGGTGTCGTTGGTCTTGCCGTGCATCACCGGATAGTCGATCACCGTACCCGGGCAGTAGATCCACCCGTCCACATCGGGGTTAATCTTCATGAGGGCTTCAAAGTCGACCTTGATCGGCGCGTTCTCCGGCAGGCGGTATACGCCGTCGTTGAGACGGGAGGGTTTCTCGGTCTCTGTCGGCGCGGGCACGGGCGTCGGTTCCGCGGCCGCCGCGACCGGCGAGGTGAACGTGTCCGAGGCCGCACGGTAGAGGCGCTTGCTCACGGCGTATTGGTGCTGTACCACCGCCACCGTTCCGCCGCAGAACAGGAAGATCGCCCCAAGGACAATCATCAGGACTCTTCGTATTTTCTTCCACATAGTGTCTTCTCCGTGTCATTGCTTGATATTTGTACAATACCACATTCCACCCGGTTTGCCAAGAGTACTGATTTGTGAAAAGGCAGAAGCGTGGCAACCTTTTGTCTAAAACTCGATATTTCTAATGTAAAAAGACGCCGGGCGATCTCGACGGAGCGCCCGGCGTAATATTTCAGCAATAATAAGTGATTTCGCCAAACTGATCCTGCCATCGCTCTACAATGTAGTCCGTGTTGCCTTCTATCACTCGCATTATTCTTCGGAGAGTCAGGTCAGGAATTTTGGAGTTGTTATTGCACAGTATCACTTTTCTCGACCGCGTAATCCAAAGTTTTGTCGCATTTGCTGATGCTCTTCCTTCTGCAACATGTACATGTACCGGTTCCAGCGGATTGTTCTCATTAGACCAGAAATATACAATATACGGTCCAATTCTAAAAATTTGAGGCATGGAGAACTCCTCCGTCCTGAGAAAACTCCAGAATCGCATGTGCATTGTTCTGGATCAGCTTCTGGAAAAAAGCCATCTCTTCTTCTGAATATCCATTGATGTTTTCCCATTGGTAGGCCGGCAGCCAGCAGACTGCATTATGAAAGCCGTCTTTCTCGTCCGGAGTTTCGATATAGACTTTTACTCTCCCATTCTCTTTCATCTCGGAATGAGTGATTTCTGTATCGTCATTCAGTGTCATAAAAGGATACATCATAATTGCATTCCTCCATTATCTCAACGGCTCTGTTTCCGGATCTCCTCCATCTCGGCCCTGTTGCGTGCGGCCTGCCGCCGCTCCCAGCGTTCCACCTGTTCGCGGAATTTCTCTTCCGCGCGCCTGCGCATCTGCCCGGCCAGGATGTTGAACATGACGCCGCAGAACGCAAGAACCATAAGGTAGACCTTCGTGATCTGATTGGAATAGATCATCAGGTAGTTGCCGAGATAGGGGAAGTGATATTTCACAACGCCTACCAGGTCGCGATAGTGCGCATTGCTGAAGTCTTCCATCTCGTTTGCGTCGCCTTTGGTGACAAATTCGCCTTCGACAAAGCGGTTTTCCACCACGCGGTGGGTCACAACCACGGCATCTACATAAAACGCGATAATGTCCCCTTCCTGAACCGTTTCCGGCTCGACCGGTTTTACATAAATAACGCTTCCCACGGGGAGCGTCGGCTCCATGCTTCCGCTGGTGACATTATAGATTTCATAACCAAGCAATGCCGGGACCGCCAGCGGAATGCTTGTGGCGATCACGGCAATCAGAATCAGCGTCCCGATAACATTGCAAAGGGCGGGAATAAACATCCCGCCCTTTTTGATCGGGCGCCGTGAATAGGACGTCCTACTGTCTGCCATTGATGCGGTGCTCCTTAAAAGTCATCATCCTCGTATCCGAGGATTTCAAAATCCTCGCCGATGCTGGCATACTTTTTCTTCTTGCGATAGAACAGCAGATACCAGTACAGCATCGCGATCAGTCCGACCAGAAGCACCGTGCCAGCAATCAAAGCCCAGTTGGGCAGCCTGTCGCCCTGCGTCGACTCGATCACCTTCGGTGCGTCCGGAACCTTCACGGTTCCCACACCCGGGATCTGCGGCACGGCCAAAGGCACTTCGTCCTCATCGATCATTTCAAGCGGCGCCGCCGGTGTGGCCGGTGTAGCCGGGTTGACCGGCTGTGTGCCGTTGGCGGGCGTGTTCCCTGCCGGATTGTTCGCGGTGTTGTTGGCCGCGTTGTTCGCGTTCGGGTTGTTCGCCGCATTCGGGTTGTTCGCGTTGGCGTTGTTGGCCGCGTTGGCGTTTGCATTGGCATTTGCCGCCGCTCCGCCGGCAATCGCCACTCCGCCGCCACCGGTTGTGGTCGTTGTGGTCGTTGTGGTCGTGGCCGCTGCCGGTATCCGTGTATATACAAAAACGAAGGTATAATCGCTCGTCAGTGTCTTTGCCTTATTATAGGCATCTGGCTGGTAACCAGGTATTTCAACATAAGCAACAAATACTTTATCACCGCTGTTTGCTATAAATGGGCCACTCTCACCACCGGGAACGAGAGATTCCGGAGCTATATTTTTCCCTGTGGAATCCACATATTGCACCTTATAGGTAACCAGATGATTCTTTACACCATAGGTCAGCACATAGTCTTTGTCTTTTTCCACTTCACTTATCGTGAGCTTTTCAAGTACTTCCTCTTCTCCGCTCACGCGGACGGTGCTCCTGGTATAATACTTGGTTCCTTTTACATCCGAGCCCAGGTATTCTGACAATTTGCTTCCGAGATTAAAATCCTTCGTATAGCGTTCAACATTGAAGGTCTCAATCAGCCCTGGGCGCTGTGCCCCGCCGAAAACGCGTATCTTACAATAGTCCTTCGGCGGATCTGCAGCAAAGGCCGGAACCGCAACACTCAGGACCAAGCAGAGCATCATGATCAGTGCAAAGCCTTTTTTCACATGTTTCATGATCTGCCCCTGCCCTTCTTATACAGTCTGTCGGTGTAAGAATCCAGCGCAAAGTACAGGAACAGCAGCCCGCTGATGATCATGGCAATGTAGTAAGGCAGCAAGTCATGCTCGTCGCCTGTTCTCGGTGCAGTACCGCGTGAAGTGCCCGGTGTAGTTCCGGTGCTTGTATCCTCGACCTGGACCGCAAAGTTCATCTTCAGATCAGCAAGGCGATCCTGGTAATCGTTACCCTGAGTCTCACCGTCCAGTTCGATTGTCAGGAACACCTGCCCGCCCTGGCCTCTGCTCAAATTGTCCAGATAGAAATACTTTTCTTCACCTTTATTATTATCGTTTTCGTAGTCCTCTTTCATCGCATCGTTGATTTCCATCAATCCTGTCGAGGAAGAAAGCTCTTCTTGTCCTTCTTTTGCAATCACGCCGCCGATACGATTACTGTCAAAAATCTCTGTTACTTTGCCGGACGTGTTATTTTTGTACCACAGATGATAGGTATAGGCGCCGTCCTTGGCGGCTCCTTCCTCCAAGGAGGAGACGATCCTGTTTGTCATATACCAGTTGGACGACTTGCTGTAGTCGTTTCGAAGGTTGATGGTAAATGTAACATCATCCCCCGGCTGGAGAGATCTGAGGCGTTCTTTGAGCGCGGTTTCCACATTTGCATCTGTAAGGTTCTTCTGAAAATCATTGCTCATGGTCTTTCCGTCTGCATTGAACCATACCGTTCCGATGGTAGTCTGCGCACTCTGAGCATAGGCGGTAGCCGAGATACTGCAGATCAGGCAGATAAGGCAAAGGATGCTGATGATTTTTCTGTTCATTTTATTCATCCTCCTTCTCATCGGGTTTCGTCAATATTCAGGCCGAGTCTGGAAATGTCATCGTTTGTCAGGCCCCATGCGCTTTTGATGGCCGCTCTGCCGTTGTGGTCCTGAACAGCGTCCGCTTCCGCCTCGATCATAAATTTCAGCCCATCTGCTACCCATGTAACGGTGTTGCCCTTTGTTTCTGTGGTAACCTTGGCATATTCCATAATGGTATCGTCAATGATCAGATAGTCGGTGAACGGTGGGGTTTCGCTCCCTTTTTCCACGATATTCTTATAATAGAGTACAGTACGCTCTTTTGTGTCGGAAATGTCGTCAATTACCCAACCGTTATCTTCCCGGAAATGAAGTTTGATCAGACTGTTGATCACATCATTGCCATTTGCATCGTAGGCGTCAAAGCGTTTTCCCGATTCGTCTACCCAATACTTGTATACGCTTACCCGCACATATTCCGGAATGTTGCCGCTGTTTCTTACTTTGAGTTCTTCTGTATACTTAGCCCCCAGCTTCAGCTTTTCATTCTCACCAAGCATTTTTGAGACGAGGATTCCACATGTATCATCGCTCGGATCATTGGATTTAAAAATAAAACTCTCAGATTCTCTGTCGTAATCTCTCCAGCTGACATCGGTTCCGTTTTCAACAAGAGTAATTCCGATCTGGTCCAGTTCCACACCGCCGTAGGCAAAGTCCGGGTTAAAGATCTGCGGCCTCGCACGCACGCCGCCTATGGTGCCGGTCATCAAGAGCAGAATCGCCAGCATGAACATTAAGGTCGTGCCCATAGAAGACCGGAAAAATGATTTCATCTTTTTCATCAGCCGTTCCCTCCTGTTGTGCTTCCGACTTCTATGATTTTTGCATTCCAGTTCGCGTAGGCCGTTCCGTCCTCTCTATACCGTACCGGCGTGCTTTCATAGAGCACCGTAACGCTGAAGGTGTCACCCTTCTCCGGATCTTCCGGAATATTGGTAATCGTTACGATAAGCGGGTCGGTCGGTTGACCGCCTTCCAGAGCCGTCAGCCCTGTCATCGCGTTAACTTTTCTCTCTCCTTTTTTAATATCATTTACATCATTTAAAATAGTAATCTCGCTTGTCTCTGGCTCTTTACTGCTGTAATAGTAGTAGCCATCTGCCTGTAGCGCTGTCCAGCCGGTACCTGCTACAGTGAAGCCCAACTTATTGCTGAGATCCGTATAAATCACTTTTGCGCGGATGAAAACGGGTTCGGATCCTTCTTTGTTTCGAATGACTACTGTCTTTGTCCAATCTTTAAAGGTCTCCTCAATTGTTGTGGTATCACCCATGCTGACCGGATGTCCGCCTTTTGCACGTACAAAAGTCGTGAAGTATGCCATAGCAGGCTGAATACTTGCACTAAGGATCAACGCAAAAGTGAGCAGAACTAAACCCCATTTTCGTTTGTTCATACTGCGCCTCCCTTTTCTGCATCTGCGGGTTCTGTCGTCCATCCTTTTGGCCCGGTCTCTCCGTTATTTGACCAGGTCTTTCCGTCATACGTGAAAACATTCTCGATACCGTGGCCGCCGCGATGAGTGTCATTGTTCACGTTGTCGAATTCAGCCGTAATATCAGCAG
Organism: Oscillospiraceae bacterium; assembly: GCA_017627975.1. Next base: position 47,908 of record JAGAFT010000122.1, on the reverse strand, counting down.
CAGGCTGCTCTTCAATAGCCGTTACCCCTTTTTCACTTACGACAAGCTTATCTGCCTTGACCTCGAACGGTCCGGTATTTTTCTGCATGTTGACCTGATAGTGTGCTCCCTGGTAAGTCTCTGTCACCCACGCATAGGACCCAACCGGAAGATCCTTTAATACCTCTATTTTCCCGACGTTATCAGGGCCTTCGATGTTGATCGATACCTGTTTCCGATATAGTTCCTCGCTATCTCTTTTATCTGTTTTTGTCGCTACCACATCGAAGGTAAACATTGCGGGCTCGAAGGTCTCATCTTTGCTGAGATCCAAGTAATCCGAAAGTGTCTTCTTGACCTTGATCTTGCCCTTGCGGTCTTCCTTTGCCGCTTTGATATTAAGGTCCAGTTCATTCGACCATACGCCGTAAGCGGTATTGTACTGGAGCACCGTCTGTGTCTTCTCGTCTACTCTTGTCGGCACCGTGATCAGCTGCGGCTCAAAGAGAAATTCATACTTGTCGGAGAAGGCTCTTGTCGCGATATGTTTGATTTTCGTCACAGTACCATCCGGGCCGTAATCCGAGAGCTTCTTTTCCGTTTCCGTGACATAACCGTAATCTTCTTTATCTTCTTCCTTCTCTGCATCTTCTGGCAGCATCAGGTGCTTATCGGTAAGATTACTCCCACGCAGGACGAGGAGATAGAGGCCTGCTTTCAGTCCTCCTGCCGCAAAAGTGCTCGCGCCCTTCTCCGCCTTGAACGATATTGGCGTAACCGCACTGAAATCATCGGCTAAGACCACCTCCGCAATGTCGTACGCCAGGGAAGTGAATCTATCCAACATACTCGCCTCTCTCAGCGGCTGGGTTGCGATCTCGCTCGCCATTTCGTCGGGGTCACTCGGGTTTGTTTCCAGAGCATCATCCAGGGCTGTCTGAAAAGATGCAAAGTCACCTTCGAGCTTTTTATACTCATAGGTATCATAGCCCTTTACCGGTGTTGCCTCCGTGATCAGATAAAGATCTGCCTGTACGCTGGCATTGACGATTTCCTTATTGAATTCCTCATCTGTGCCCGGCGTCAGATTAATCACTACCGTATTCGGGGTCTTGAGGAATTCCGGAATTGCTCCTCCCTCACCGTCTCCGCCTTCCGCCCAGCCTGCCGGTGCAAGGGCCAGCAGCAGGACCAGGCTGAGCAATGCCGCAAGGATACGCTGTGTTTTCATTCTCATTGGCCGTCTCTCCTCACTTTTCTTCTTCGCCCGCCGGAGCGTCCTCCGGGGCGCCGTGGTTTGGTTCTTCCGCTGAGATATCGGGGTCTTCTTTGGGTTCGGGTTTCACTTCCGGTTCCTTCACCGGGTCGTCTTTCGGTTTTCCATCGGAGGTCTTCCTCGCCGTGCTCTGGCTGTATCTCGACGTCGGGGTCGACTCCGTTACTTCCTCAATCATGCGGTAGAGGTCTGCTTTCTTGAGCTTCGGTCTCCTGCGTCCCGAGAAGATCAGCAGGGCGATCAGCGTGAGGAACAGAAGCGGTACGCCGATGGCCGGGATCGTGATGTAGTTCGGGATCCGGAAGGCTTCCGCCGGTACCACCAGCTCGCCGGCCTCATTGGCGATGCGCTGGCCGCGGATCAGCAGGCGGTGGGTGTTGATGCCGTAGGGGGTACAGGTGACCAGCGTGCAGTAGTCCTTTCCGGGCACGATCGCGAGCTCTGAGATGTCGCCGGGTTCCACAATGCGGATCTGGTCGACCTCATAGGTGATCATCTGGTTCAGGACCGTGATGGTAAAGGTGTCGCCTTCTCTCATCTGGTCCAGGTCGGTGAAGAGCTTCGCGCTGGGCAGGCCCCTGTGTCCGGAGACGACCGTGTGGGTGCTCTCTCCGCCCACCGGCAGCGAGCTCCAGTCGAGGTGCCCGATGGCAATCTGCAGGACGGATTCTTCCGTGCCGTGGTAAATCGGAATATAGACACCGATGGACTTGATGGTGATGTAGCCGATGATGCCCGTTCCGGAGAGGTCCAGAAGCGAGTTATACTCCTTCAGGTCCTCCTCCGACATGACGTAGGGGTTTGCCTTCTTCACCAGGCGCTCGTTGTATTCATGCGCGGCCCGGATCATGTCGTCCAGTTTTTCCTTGTCCACATGTTCGACGGCGCTGGAATACGAGGCGATGGCGCGGGAGGCGTGGAAGGAGTTCCACCAGTCGCTCACCGTCGGGTAAGCCATAATCCCGAGTCCCACCAGCATCACCAGAACAAGGAGCCAGCTGGTCAGAGCCGATCTCTTTCTTCTCTTTTTCTCCTCTGGGGTCAGAGGTCTTTTTCTTCTACTCATCGATTGCTCCGATTAATAGCTATATTAAGCAATTTAGTATATCATATATTCTTTAAATTCTCAAGGATACATTCACCGTTTTTTCTTTGAAAAATCGTGGAATTCCAAGTTTTTTCCTTCTGATCCGGGATTCTGATTCATTGTACCACAGACACAATCAAGAAAAGCGTCAATAATCGGGAAAACTTTGCGTCAAATTGACGGAAATACGGCAGGCTCCCTTTCCTGAGCCTGCCGCGATATTTGCTGTGCTGTTTTGTATGAATCGGACACTCGTTTTTTCAGAGAGGCTCAGTGCCTGGGTGTGTAAGCTTCCTGCTTCCGTTTCGCGAGGATCAGCAGTGTCGAAGAGAGGATCAGAATCGTGCCAAGCACCGAGAAGAGAAGCGTACCTTCCCCGCCGGTCTGCGGGAGTTCATAGCCGGTGGAGTTTTCGACTTTGATCTGCCAGACGGTGTTTCCGCTTTCTTTGATCTTTTTGCACTCCAGATATCCGGTTCCGCTTAAGAAGGCCGTAACATTGTCCGACTCTGCGGATGATTGTATCTGGATTGGCCCCGGGAGCAGATTGTAACCCGTCAGCGTTTCCGTTTCAAAGAGGAAGTACAGTCCTTCCAGACCGCCAAGCGTCAGAATGCCATTCGCGTCCGTCGTGCCCGCTATCACGGGAGTTTCTCCCTGTTTGGGCAATCCGTCCTCGCCGACCTGATTGGACCGGTACAGTTCAAATTTGACCCCGGTGAGAGGCTTTTCGCTAAGCATCTCCACCTTCCTGATCCGGACCGGGTCTTTGGGCGTATTCTTGAGCGTGATCTGAAGCAAGCCGTCGTCGGTCTGTTCAATAGCGGCGACTTTCGTAGAAACCTCGCCGATAACCCAATCCTTTCCCGCCTGTGTCGGACGTTTTGCGCTCTGTATCGTCACCTGCCCGGAAGAGGACAGATTGATGCGGATATCCATCCCCAGTGAAACATAGCCGGCGGGCGTCTCCTCTTCTCTCAGATAATAGTGCCCGGCAGGCAGACCGTCGGGATTTTCGGCGTTCTTCAGAACAATTTTGGGGATCACACCGTCATTGTCTGTAATCAGCTCTTCGTACCCTTCCATCGGCGTATAATCCGGCATGGGACGGGTCGGATCCGGCATTCCGCCGGTCGTAGCGAATACCTCTTTGTAGAGAGCAAACTTCACACCCGAAAGGGTACGACCCGAGACAGAATCAATTTTAACGGCTTTCAGCGCGACGCCCTGATTCCTGATCGTCACTGTCGGCATATTGGTCGCTGTCGGATTCGGAACCTGGCTGACGGTGTAGTAGCCGTTTTCGGGATCAGTGGCCGAGCCGTTGACATACACCTTGCCATCCTCACCGACGCGGATCGTAAGGGAATCGATCAGCGCCTGATATCCATAAGGCGCGGCGGATTCGGTCAGGGAATACTCCGTACCCGGCAGCAGATAGGCAACCACGACCAGTCCGTTTTGATCGGAACTGAAGGTCTTTGTCAGGCTGTTCTGGTTTGAGAATGTAAAGCCTGCGCCTTCCAGTGGCACCCCATTCATATCCGTTTTGACGATTTTGATGCCGGGCCTGGAGTTGCTGACCGTATCCGTGCGGACATTCGGGTACTTTCCGTCCGTTCCGGGCTTCAGCACCTCACGGGAATAAGCGGCAACGTATTCCATGCTTGCGGAGTATCCGTGTTCGTTTGAAGTGCCGCCCGCGGTAAGAACACCGCCTTCTTCGATGCGGATGAGGTTTCCTTCCGTTATGTCATGAGCCGTGCTTGTGTCACCGCTAACTGTCGTGTAGCCGGTAACTTTTCCCGAAGAGTCTACCGTTACCTCCCCAAGTTTGCTTCCGGCCGGAACCTTCAGCATGACCTCGTAGACCACATAGTCATTGAGGTTTTTCCCCGCCTCCAGATCCGGGAAGAACCAGCTGAGCGAGGTACCCGTCTTGCCAAGCTGGCGCACGGAACCGTCGATCAGAGAAAGGTCGCCTTTCCGATAGACTGCGAAATAGATCTCATCATGATCATCCATGAAGGCCGCGTCGGACCAGACCTTTTTTGCAATCAGGGTGTAGCCATGCTGGTTGTGTACCGTAACCTCCTGGTCGCCGGCGATCGTTCCTGCCATCAGGAGACCGGCCTCGCGGTCTTCCGTGGTTCCTGTCAGGAGCTCGCCGGAAATAACGGAACCTGATCCATTGGCCTCGTATCCCAGTCGGTTATACCCGGAAGGAATCTCATTGTCACGTTCGGCAACGATAAACGGCGTCCCGTTTAAGAGTCCGGGAATTTCCACGGTATATCCGGCCTTGATCTTGGTTATGGAGCCGCGTCCGGTATGGAAGGTGCAGCGCTGCTGCAGGGTATCCCCTTGCAGGATTTGGGGATCGTTATGGACAATGTCGTTAGTGATTTCTCCGAAGTCTTTCTTGCCTGTAGAAACAAACGCTCCGTTATGGAAATAGCAATACTCTCCCGCCGGGTTCTTGACGCGGTACGGACCGTTTTTGTAGATCGTGTAGGTTTCGCCCTCCATGCCGATATAAACACGGAAGCTGAACTCTGTGTTGTCCGCGTATTCGCCGGTGCCGCTGAAGATCTCTGTCGTCATCCTCTCATCCTGCCAGAGACGCTTCTTGATGGTCAGGTTTTTCATCGCGGTTTCATCCACGTGGTTTTCATAGATCACTTTTTTGCGCTCGGAAACCGTGGCCTGAGCAGCATTGAAGTCCAGCAGACCGGAGACCGGAATATCTGTGCCTTCTGTTACAGGGCTGTCATTGTATTTCTGCGGACTTACGTCGCTTCCCGGTGTCTCGATGTCGTTGATTTTCACCCATTCATAGGTAGCCGGTGAATCCATCGCGCATTCCCTGATGTAATACGCTGTGTCTTCCGAAGGCAGCTGAATATTGACGGTCTGCCCGGCCTTCAGGAAGAAAACATTCTTATAGACCAGGGTGTCGTCTCCGGCCTGAACAGAGTACTCTGCTTCATATGGTACCTGCTCTCCGGTCTGGGAATCCGTCACCGCAACGGTTCCGTCTGCTCTTACCATCACATACGTATCAGGGTCCCGATACCAGATCTGGAAGGGGAACAGCTGATCAGAATTCTCGGTTCCTGAAACTTTCTTCTGCAGCTGAATCCCGCCATCTTTGTACTCCGAGATGTTAAAGCGCATATGAAGGTTGGAGGCGCCGGCGCCGCGCTCCAGGTAGAACATCCGCATGGTATGGCTGGAGTAATCCTTGAAGACATCCGTGATGGTTTCCTGCTCTTCGCCGTCGACAACAACGGTTTCCACCTTGAAGATGCCCTTCAGCCAGTTCTGAAGATTCTCTTCCAGGTTCTCTTCCCCGGCGTGCTGTGCTCTGTAGGCTGCTTCAAAGCGTTGTTTAAGGGTGAATGGCGTTCCGTTTTCGACAATTTCGCCTGTTCTGAAGTTCACGTTGCCGTCCAGGGCGGAGTGGATACCGCCCAGGTCAAGCACCAGGACATCGTCCACATACAGCCAGAAGTCGTCGTCACCGGAGAACTCGAAGATCAGGTCGTGGCCCCAGGCGTCCAGTCCGCTCGCGCTCTGCATGAAGCTGGCTGACATCTCCATGCCGAAGAAGTGGTCCACATACGGCAGTTTGTGGGTCTTATTCCAGGAGATTTCATAAAGCTTTTCGCCATAGGCCGGATCCAGTGAGGACAGAGGATCCGCATGGATGTCACGGGTGTTGGAATACTGTGTCGAGACTTTGATGGGAATGGGAATGCGGTTGCCGTTCTCATCCAGAACAGGGTTCCCTTCTTCATCCGTTTTGAACCCGCCAATGATATCATTATAGGGAAGGAACTGCCCGTGTCTCAGCGTATCTTTATTTCCTTCGGAAGAAGTTCCGAGCTGACCGTAGATGACAAAGTCACCCACGCCGTAAGTCCCGCCGCTCGGCGACTCCACGCCATACCAGGGATCTGAGGTGCTCGTAATCAGGTGGGCGAAGTTTTGTGTGGAGTCATATTCGAAATAGCCGGTTTCATAATACGTGGTCGTCAGGAACTGATGATTAACCTCCAAGGGATTGGAAAACAGCGCGCCTAACGACTTATTAGAATTTGTCGCAATCGGATAGTCGCTTCCCCCGGCGATATAGTTCTGCAGAAGTTCCTTCGATCCGGTCCATTGGTTATAGGGGGTATTTCCCAGAATATTGCTCATCTCTGCGCTTCGGCCGCTTGTCAGGTTGTCGTTTTCGCCGAAATCCTGCATTTTCAGCGTGATGCCGAATTGGGTACTGTCCACCGTGGAAACCGTGGTCACTTCCATGGTCTCCGTATCCGTCGACATCTTCGCGAAGTAGAAGTCGCTTGCCTGGGAAAGGGTGGAAGACAGAAGCGCGATCTGTTCCTCATCCACCTTCAGGGACGCATAGTAGTAATCATCCCAAGCCAGGATTGTCGTATAATAATCGCCGTTGCCGCGCCCGTTCAGATTGACTCCGTAGGCGCTGTCGGCAAAGAAGGTCTCGGTCCCGTTCGATGTCTTCGGCGCAATATACTTCCCGGAATAGAGGTTGCTCAGATCATAATAGCCGTTCGGTGTGCTTGTACCGGCATAGTAATGTTCCTTGAAGTCCCACAGCATGGTATTCACCTGGCTGCCTACCCAGGAAATCGTATCGCCGGACTCGTATGCCTTTACCAGCTTTCCGTCATAATCCACCACATAGTAATCATAACGATGGTCGGTATCGTTCCAGATACGGGTATAGAGAATAACCATATCTCCGTCGTTCACTTCTCCGGCGGCCTCTGAGATGCTGACCTTCTGGGCGGTATAGGTCACAAAGTCATCTTCGTTCAGATCGGAAAGCTCGGCAAAGTTCATCCAGGCATCCGCTTTGTTATAGTTCGACGCGGCACGTTCGAAGCTGCTGCCATTGAGCCTGAGCACACCGTTCGTCGTGCTGAATTTGTATTTTCCCGCGTTTGAACCCGTTCCCGCGCTCACCGTAAATACACAGCCGTCTTCAGATGAATCATCTACCAGCGAGATCCCGCTCTCGCTGACATTCAGATATTTCGTTTTGCCGCCTGACTGAGCCGTGATATAATACTTTCCCGCAGAAGCTTCATAGAACGTCCACATGGTGATATTGCTGTTATTTGCCACATAGACATAATCCCTCCGGTTGACCGTGTTGATCCGGACGGTTGTGCTTTTTCCCTGCAGCTTGGTACCGTTGCTCTGTGCAGTGGACATCATGGCGGTACCGGAAGGTTTGGCGCCGTCAGTTGTGTTGATCAGGCCATAGGTTTTATTATTGAGCGCTCCAAGGTCAACGTTCTCCGCAACCGCATAGACTGAGAAACCGCTTGCCCGGAAACTGACGGCAGCCCCTTCGGTAACGCTTTCCAGAAGCTCGGGCTCTGTTTTATCCTCGCCCTGAGTCTCCGCAAAGTGCACGATATTCAGACTCTTCCCGTCTTCCACATCTGCCAGTTCAATCTTGACCTCAACGGTCGTCCCCTCCGCGGGCTGGAGCTTTTCCTCCTCCGCGCCGAGGATCGTGATGTCGAAGAAACGGGCATAGGGAAGCGACCCGGCCTCCAGGCCGAGCACGGTTTCCGTCTCGTTCACATAGTCGTTATAGCGCTCGGATTCGCTCAGGATCTCCTCGACGCTGAGCACCGCGTCCACGGGGATCTTCGCGTCCGCGCCGTAGGTCACGCTGACGCTGTAGGTGTTTCCGTCCGAGGCGGTGATCGTCTTCTCCAGGGTGGTCACGATGACGCCGTAGATAGAGAAGCCGTCGGCGGAGAACGCCGTCTCGCTTCCGGCATTCTCCGCCGTCCCGGCGTCTGTGGTTTTCTCCGGGAGGCTGGTGACCTCCGCGTCGATCACCTCGACTTCTTCTCCGAAGTGGATCGCCTTGGCGCCCTCCTCCAGGGTGTCCGCCAGTTCGATCTTCACATCCACCGGGGCGGCGGGCTGGATTTCCTGCCCGCCGGAGAGAATCGTGATGTCGAAGAACCTGGCGAAGGAGACCATCTCGTTCTCAACGGAGTTCTCCGCCATCTGCAGATATGCCCTGTATTCCTCGGAGTCCGGCAGGATTTCCTCCACCGCCAGTTCCGCGTCCGCCGGGATTCCGGCGTCGGCGTCGTAGCTCAGCGTGATGCGGTAGGTCTCACCGTCCGAGGCGAGGACGGTCTTCTCGAGGGTGTTGGAGTAGACCAGGATATACACCGAGAAGCTATCCGCGGCGAAGCTCACCGTGCTGTTCTCTGTGCCGTCTCCCTCTTTCTGCTCCACAACGGTCGTGTTTCCGTTGTTGTCCATATGGAGGATAGTCTGCACGCTCCCGTCGGGAGCCGCGGCGGTTTCTTCGGTCTCGTCATTGCCGGAGTCCGTGACCGGGATCATGTCCACATGGATCGGCACCACCGGCTCGATCTCGTTCCCGTCCGCGTCAAAGAAGCTGATATCCACCGCCTGTACGCGGGTGATCTCTCCGCCGACGGATTCCTGGACGACGCCCATGACGCTTTCGATCTCGATCTGCGTCACACGCATGGTCGTCTCCGGCGGGAACGCGCCGTCCGGCGCCACCACGCGGACTGTGACCGTGTCTGTGGATTCTTCAAAGTTCTGCGCGGGCATTCTGACGCTCAGAGGCTCTTCGGCGGTTTCGTCGCCGGTCAGGTCCACGACTGCGAAGGGGGAGAATCCAAAGGCCGTGAAGCTCACGGTACCGGCTTCCAGATCGAAGTCGGCTTCTCTGATCCGCTCTGCCGTTCCGTTCATCAGCTGATACACCTTCGGGGCGCTCATGCCGCGGATTTCCTCCGTCTGAAGGGTGAAGCGGATCTGCGTCTCGCCTTCCGGAATCACGGGCTCCCCGTCCGCCATGAGGCCGATGTCGATCACATAGAGCGCGGTGATTTCCCGCTCTTCCCCTTCGGCCGCGTTCTCATTGACCGCCGAGAGGATCGCGGCTCTTGCCTCGTCCGCGCTGTAGTCGTTGAGGCTCAGCCGGGCAATCTCGCCCAGGATGCTCTCCGGAACTTCCGCCAGGACGCTCGCGCCGTCCTTCTCACCGCCGAGCTGAACGCAGGGGATTGCCTCGGGAGTCTCTTCGGTCTCCTGGGTTTCTTCGGTCTCCTGGGTTTCTTTGCTCTCCTGCTCGCCTTCGGCTGTCTCTTTGTCTGCGGAATTCTCTTCCTCTTTGTCTTCTTCGGTGTTTTCTTTCTCTTCGGTCTCCTGAACGTCTGCGGGATCAGCTTCCTGATTTTCCTGCTCCGTGCTTTCTTCGTCTGCCGCTTCGGTCTCGGCGGTTTCGGTCTCTGCCGTCCGGGCCTCATCGGCATTCTCCGGATTGGCATTCTCCGGATCGGTGTTGTCTGTATCGGTGTCTTCTGTGCTGATCCATGTATCGGTCTCGATCTCGGTTTCATCCTCTTCCGGATACAGGAAAATGAAACCGTCTTCAGGGGCACCTTCTGTATTCCCGGCATCGGGTGCTTCCGGTGCGGGCGTTATTTCTTCCGTGTCCGTCTCGGCGGCGGAGTCCTCAACGTTGGAGTCCTCGGTGGTATAGACAGCCTGCTCCCCGGTCTCTTCCGGCTCCCCGTCGTCCAGCTCGTAGACGGTGAAGCACTCCGGTCCGTGAACGTGCTCGGTGAGCTCCTGCATACCGCAGATCAGAGACGCATTTCCGGCTTCATCCACCGTGTAGCAGGCGTCCGTGTGGACATGCGGAATAAGCTCCGTCTTGTCACAGGTGAGCGTCGTGACCGTCCGCCAGCAGCTTTCGTCGTGGTGATGGGCGCCCTCGCCCTCTTCCATGCCGCAGCTGAGTTCCTCATGCCATGCATAGCACTCGTCCGTATGGACATGTCCCTCTTCGAGGACGTTCCCCTCCTCATCCAGAACCGGCTCGGTGGAACGCTCACAGATCAGGTCTCCGCGGACGCGCGTATAACAGTCCGCGGAATGCTTATGGCCGTCGGATTCCGGAATCGCACAGTCCAGCTCCTGTGACACAACAAAGCAGTTCTCGTCATGCACATGCGCCTTGATCTCCGGCAGGGGGCAGACCAGGCTTCCGTTCTCGTCGAAGCAGTCGTCGTTGTGCGTATGCAGGAAAAAGCCCGCATAGCCCGGTCCCGCCGGTGCTTCGGCCGGGCAGGTCAGGACCCGCTTCTGATAGGTTTTCGCTCTGGCAGGGAGGTGGAAGAATCCGGCGACTCCTGCGGCCACCAGCAGGCAAAGGCAGAACAGCATGCCGATCTGCCATCTGCGCTTTTTCATCTCACGCAGTTTCATAGCAATTCTCTCTTCTGACCGGTTGTTCATTTGTCTCCCCCTCTCTTATTCTTTCGTTCTGTCATGATTGTATCCGATTCACCATCAATAAAGGAATCAATAAATTCATCTTTTTGCGGTTTTTCATCTTTCTTTTTTCAGTTAAGATCAATTGATTATAGCAGCAATTTGTGAATAAACGAAGAAATCCGATCTCATTTAATGAATATTTAAGATCTGGGCGCTCCTTATGCCGGCTGTTTTCATCCGTTTTTGCCTGTTTTTCAGGGATTCGCAAAAGCAGGCCGGGAATGGCTGTTTTCCATTCCCGGCCTGCTCATTGCTGATTCAATTGTCTCTGCCGTTTCGTTGCGTACAGCGGTCCGCCGCTTATTCCACCGTGCCGAAAGCCTCAAACGGCCAGATCCGCAGAAGCAGCCTCCCGACGACCTTGTCGTTCGGGATGCAGCCGACGGATTTGTTGCGGCTGTCGATGCTGGTGGCCCGATGGTCGCCCAGCACGAAGCAGCAGTCCTCCGGCACCTGATACGGCAGATTGATGTTGCACTCGCCGAAGGCCTTTTCGCTGATATACGGTTCATCCAGGCGGACATTGTTCACATACACCGTTCCGTCCTGGTCGATGTCGACCCAGTCGGTCTCCGTGGCAATCACGCGCTTAATAAGCACTTCGTTGTTGTAATAGAAGCCGATCACGTCGCCGGGCTTATAGCGGTGGTTGTTCAGGGCCACCACAACGTCTCCGTCAAACAGCGTCTGTTCCATGGAAACGCCCTGGATGGTCAGCACCGGCAGGATCAGAATTGTCAGGATCACCGCGATCGCCGCCACAATCAGCAGGGTGAACGCCGTGCTTCGGGCGGAGCTTCTCCGGCGTCCCTGCCGGCGCATTCTGCCGAGCTCGGCCTCCAGGGCCTCGACCGGCGGAACTTCGACCCGCATGCGGTTTGTCTTTTTCGGTTCGCTCATTTCTGTGTTCTCTCAGTTCAGAATCGTGAACGACTTCAGCGGCCAGATCCGTGCCAGAAGCCTTCCCACGACCACGTCGTTTGAGATGCAGCCGACCGCCGTGTTGCGGCTGTCGATGCTCACCGCGCGGTTATCCCCGAGGACAAAGCACTTGCCCTGCGGCACCTGATACGGCAGCTTGATGTTGCACTCGCCGAGGGCCTTTTCCGTGACATACGGCTCGTCCAGCTCCACGCCGTTGACCGTGACGGTGCCGTCCTCGGCGATGTCGACCCAGTCGCCGCTCGTGGCGATCACGCGTTTGATCAGGACCACATTGTTGTAATAGAATCCGATGATATCGCCGGTTTTGTACTTCCCGTCGTTGAGGGAAAGCACCGTATCGCCGTCGTGGAGCGTGCCCTCCATGGAATCTCCGGAGATCTGCAGAACCGGCAGCAGCAACACCGCGATAATGACGGCGGCGGCAACCACAAGCAGCAGGGAGAAGATCGTCGTACGGAGCGTTCTGCGGTAGCGGTGGTTATACTGCGTCCGCTTCAGCTCCCCTTCCAGAAGTTCAACGGACGGGATTTCCAGCTGCTGCACTTCCTTCTTCTCGCTCATGCCTCTTCCTTCCGGACCTCTGCTGCGGCCGCCTCGGTCTCAGCCAGCTGCTTCTTGAGCTCCTGCAGGCGCTCGTCGGCGCTCTTCCCGCTCCGGTCGCCGGCGCCCCGCACCGACGGGGACACCGTCCCGGTCATCATGTCAAGGCGTGCGCGCACGGCGTCGAGGGCCGCGTCCTTTTCATCCAGTCTGGAGCGCAGGAACTCCATGGTTCCGGACATTTCTTCCGCATTCGCCTTCATCTTGTTCATGGTCTCGTCCTTGGCGTCCAGGCGGCGCTTCAGGTGGGCGATGGTCTCGTCCTTCTCGTCCAGACGATGCTTCAGCGTCTCGAGGCTTGCATCCTTCTCGTCGAGCTTTGCTTTCAGCCGATCAATCAGTTCATGATCCTTTTCGGCGTTATTTTTCAGTTCTTCAATGATTGCTCTCTGCCGTGAGACCTCTTTGCTCTGCGCCAGAAGCAGCTGCAGCAGATCCTGCCGGCTCAGCCGGTGTAGTTCCTTCTCTGTCACGGTGTCGACTCTCCTTCCATGGATTCGGGTACTTCAAAAAAATATTATATCATATTTTTCAGAAATCTCAATGGCTTTCTCTCCGTTCCTGCGCTGTTTTTTCCCTGTTTCGTTTTTCTGGCCGCGCATCTTTGGGTCCGCCGGTTCCGAAACCGTCCGATCCGTATTTTTTCGCTCTCGGGACGCGGCACAGGCTTGACGCGGTTCGGGGGAATGCGTATAATGCCTGTAACAGGCCAATCCGCGCGTTTCTGCGCCGGATCCGAAAAGGAGCGATACAGCATGGATACCCGTACCAGCAAACAGAATTATTATCTGGACATCGCCGATTCCGTCCTTGAACGGTCCACATGTCTGCGCCGCAAGTACGGCGCGATCATCGTGCGCAATGACGAGATCATCTCCACCGGCTACAACGGTGCGCCGCGCGGCCGCCGCAACTGCAGCGATCTGGGTGTCTGCACCCGCGAGACGCTGAACATCCCCTCCGGGGAGCGCTATGAGCTCTGCCGAAGTGTCCACGCCGAGGCCAACGCCATCATCTCCGCCTCCCGCCGGGACATGATCGGCGCGACGATCTATCTGGTCGGGCGCGACGCGCGCACCAATGAGCTGCTGAGCGATGCCATGAGCTGTTCGATGTGCAAGCGGCAGATCATCAACGCCGGCATCGACAAGATTGTCATCCGCATCTCCCCCACTGAATACCGCACCATTCCGGTCAGCGACTGGATCGAAAACGACGACTCGATCTTCATGCTCTGATTTACTCCGCTTCCGCCTCTGATCAACCTTCATTCTTTATTCATCTCGAGGTACCTGATTATGCACCCGACTCATTGGGATCCGGCTGCCTATGCCGCCGCCGCGCGCAGGGCTGCCGCCGAAGGCATTGTCCTTTTAAAAAATGACCGGGAGGCGCTTCCGCTGCGCGACGGCGAGCGCCTCTCTCTTTTCGGCCGTGCCCAGTTTCATTATTATAAAAGCGGCACCGGCTCCGGCGGCTCCGTCAACACCGACTATGTCGTCGGGATCCGCGACGCGCTGGAGCGGTCCGGCCGCTACCGGCTGAACACCGCGCTCTCTGCCGCCTATGAGGCCTGGCTTGAGAAGCATCCCTTCGATGCCGGAGAGGGCTGGGCCTCTGAACCCTGGTTTCAGGAGGAGATGCCCCTTTCCGAGGACCTGGTCCGCCGCGCGGCAGAGGACTCCGACGCTGCGCTGGTCCTGATCGGCCGCACCGCCGGTGAGGATCAGGACAACCGCGCCGAAGCCGGAAGCTTCCTGCTTACCGAGACGGAGCGGGACATGCTCCGCCTTGTCTGCCGCTACTTTCCCAGGACCGCGGTTCTCCTGAACACCGGGAACATCGTGGACATGGGCTGGGTCCGGGAGTTTGACCCCGCTGCTGTGCTCTATGTCTGGCAGGGCGGCCAGGAGGGCGGCAACGCCGTTCTGGACGTGCTTTCCGGTGATGTAAACCCCTCCGGGCATCTGTCGGACACCGTCGCGGAACGCATCGACCTCTGGCCCTCCTTCGGGAGCTTCGGTTCAAAGACCGAAAACGTCCAGACAGAGGACCTCTACGTCGGCTACCGCTATTTTGAGACCTTCTGCCCGGAAAACGTGCTCTATCCCTTCGGCTTCGGCCTTTCCTATACAACGTTCCGTATGGAGACCGAGTCCTTCTCCGCCCATGCGCCGGAGTCGGTCTCGCTCGCGGTCGCGGTCCGCAACGCCGGCTTCGTCTCCGGCAAACAGGTTGTCCAGGTCTACGCAAGTTCCCCCCAGGGGGCGCTCGGGAAGCCCGCCCGGGTCCTGATCGGCTTCCGGAAAACCGAGCTGCTCGCGCCCGGCGATACGCAGACGCTGCGTTTTGATCTTCCGCTCTCCCTTCTGGCCTCCTATGATGACAGCGGTCTGAGCGGGCATCGCTCCGCCTGGGTGCTGGAGCCCGGCGAGTACCGGATTCTCGTCGGCGCCGATGTGCGCAATGCGGCCGAAGCCGGCCGCTTCACCCTGCCGGAGACCGTTTGTGTCCGCGCCTGCGAAGAGGCCATGGCACCCGTACAGGCTTTTGAACGCCTGCGTCCGGAGCCCCCGAAGGGCACCGCTTCCGGCGACGGACCGTTTCTCCCGTCCCGGGAGCCTGTGCCGCTGCAGACCGTTTCGCCGCAGGACAGGCGCCTTCGGCAGCTTCCCTCCTGTCTCCCCTTTGCGGGGGATCAGGGCTGGAAGCTTCGCGACGTGGCCGAGGGCCGGAGGACGATGCCGGAGTTTCTCTCCCAGCTTCGTGACGCCGATCTCTGCGCCATGGTGCGCGGCGAGGGCATGTGCTCGCCCAAGGTCACGCCCGGGATCGCGGGGGCCTTCGGCGGTGTAACGGAGGCGCTGAAGGGCTTCGGCATTCCGGTGGGAGGCTGTTCCGACGGGCCCAGCGGAATCCGCATGGACTGCGGCACCCACGCCTTTTCTCTCCCGAACGGGACCTGCCTCGCATGCAGCTTCAACGAGGAGCTCAACGAAGAGCTCTTCGCCTGGGAGGGGCTGGAGCTGCGCCGCAACCGGATCGACTGTCTTCTGGGGCCGGGGATGAACATCCACCGCAGTCCCCTGAACGGGCGAAACTTTGAATACTTCTCGGAGGACCCCCTGCTCACCGGGCGGATGGCCTCGGCACAGCTTCGCGGTCTGCACCGCTTCGGCGTCACCGGCGTCATCAAGCACTTCTGTGACAACACCCAGGAAACGCTTCG
The DNA here is from genome assembly GCA_017627975.1 of Oscillospiraceae bacterium. The sequence continues at coordinate 32,410 of JAGAFT010000122.1, read as the reverse complement.
CCACCATGTTAACGCGGTGGTCTCGGAACGGGCGCTGCGGGAGGTCTATCTCCGCGGCTTCGAGCTTGCCGTCCGCGAGGGCCGCGCCCGTGCGGTCATGAGCACCTACGGGCCGGTAAACGGACTCTGGACCTCCGGAAGCTATGACCTGCTGACCGTGATCCTCCGCGGCGAATGGGGCTTCGAGGGTGTGGTCATGACCGACTGGTGGGCGATGGCCAACGACGCGGCCGGCCTGCCCGGGAGCTACCAGAATGTCTCGGCCCAGGTCCGGGCCCAGAATGACCTGAACATGGTCAATGCCGACGCCGCTTCCAACAGCAATGAAGACGATCTGGAAAGCGCCCTGGCCGAGGGACGTCTCACGCGGGCCGAGCTCGTGCGCAGTGCCGAGAACATCTGCCGCTTTCTGCTGACGCTGCCCTGCTGGCCGCACAGTCTGGGACAGGAGTCGGATCTGGATCGGGAGCTCCGCGACAGCCTCTCTCAGGAGGACCTCTCCATGCACAACGCTGTCCCCATTGTGGTCGACGGGCCGGAAGTGCCCATCGATCCGTCGCTGATCAAAGCCCGGCGGGGCGAGACCTCGGTCCTGGCCGTCACAACGCCGCATCGCGGCATCGTCCGTCTCGAGCTGGAGGCCCGAGCCGTGAATCAGCCGCGTATGGCACAGCTTCCCTTCAGCGTGTTTCAGGACCGCGAGCTGGTCCGGGAGGTCACCCTGACCGGGGCGGACACCGAGTGGACTCCCGTCTCGGTGGAGCTTGCGCTCTGCTATACCGCCAACTACCTTTTAAAGTTCTACTTCGCCCAGAGCGGCCTGGAGCTGCGGAATGTCCGCCTTGTTCTGGCCCAGGACCTCGAGACGCAGTTCCGGGAGGCCCAGGCGGCCCGGCGTGCCGGGGAAGAGGGCAACGCCGACCCGGTATAAGGCAAAATTATTCTGCAAGACCGACCGTATACAAGGCAGCGGCCCCGTTTCCGGGGCCGCTGCCTGTCATTCTTTTTCCGGGACCTTGTCCGCTTTCTTCCCTGCCGACCGTCCGCCTCAGGGGGTGTAGACCGGGATGGGTCTGCGCTTATGCTCGCTGCGGGCATGATAGCGTTCGATGATCGCAAGGTCTTCCTCGCTGGCCTTGCCCTCCATCAGGTACTCGTCAATCGCCCGATAGGTCACGCCCATCTCCTTCTCGTCCGTCTGTCCGTCAAAGAGGCCCGCCGACGGGGCTTTTTCAATGATGCTCCGCGGGGCGCCGAGATAGCGAAGGAACTCCCGCACCTCCGTCGCCGTCAGGTCCGCAATGGGGTTGAAGTCACAGGCGCCGTCACCCCACTTGGTATAATATCCCATATATGCCTCGCTCCGGTTTCCGGTTCCGGCCACCAGGCGTCCCTCGGCCGCCGCGATGGTATAGAGCGTTGTCATGCGAAGGCGCGGCGCGATGTTATTAAGGGCGAGGTCGCTTACCTCGGTGATTCCTCTCAGGGCTGCAAGCTCAGCCTCCCGCACACCGGTCAGATCCACCACGCAGGTCTCGATGCCGTACTGCTCCGCCAGGGCGCGGCCGTCATCGGCATCCTCGCCGTAGTTGCGTCTGGAGGCACAGGGCATGATAATGCCGACCGTGTTTTCGCAGGCGGCCTTGCAGAGAATCCCAACCAGAGCACTGTCCTTCCCGCCGGAATTGCCGAAAATGATGCCCCTGACCCCGCTGTCTTCCACCAGGCCGCGGATCCACGCGACACGTCCTTCCAGTTCCGCTTTCCAGTCTCTGCTGATCATACTTCTTCACGCTCCTTGTCTGTTTCGGATTGCCTCCCCATCATAAAAAACGGCGCGCCAAAAGTCAAGCGCTTTTCCATATGATTTCACTTCTGAGAATCATTCGGATCAAAAATGCTTTTATTGTTCAAACTATACAAAAGTTTGAATCAAAAAATGTGTAAAATGCCAAATTTTCGGCTTGACTTTTGGTATAATAGCTGTTATAGTACGCTCATCCGGACGAAAGTCCGTTCTGAATATAGTGTTTCGATATAAGCAAATGATATGGATTTGAAGTCTCTACCCGGACACCGTAAATGACCGGACTATCGAACGAATCAGGAAGCTGTGTAAGAGGTTTTTCATGTACTGCCGCTTCCGAGTTCATTCTTTTCTCCACCGGGAACTTTTACAAGTCCGTTCCACGGTGTTTTTTGTTTCTTTTTATGTATCTCGGAGGCCTGTGTCCCTCCTCACATACTTTTCCTTTGAAAAGTATTTATTTCTTTCTTTTGTATCTCGGAGGCCTGTGTCTCTACAGATAGACCGGAAGTGCCGCCCCCACAACGGCACTTCCAAATATTAAAAATATGATAAGGAGTACCAAAAGAATGAAAAAGATCATTGCTCTCGCACTGACTCTGGTTATGATCTTTGCCCTGGCTGTCCCCGCTGCATCCGCAGAGGCCGCAGAGGTAAAGGTCGGTTTCATTTTCCTGCATGATGAGAACTCCACTTACGACCTCAACTTCCTGAACTCCGCCAAGGAAGCCTGTGAAAATCAGGGTGTCGAGTACATTCTCAAGACCAACATCCCCGAGGGTCAGGAATGCGCCGATGCCGCCGAGGAACTGATCGACGAAGGCTGCAACGTGATTTTTGCCGACTCCTTCGGTCACGAGTCCTTCATGATCCAGGTTGCCAAGGAGAACCCGGATGTCCAGTTCTGCCACGCCACCGGTACCCGTGCCCACACCGAGGGCCTGGCCAACTACCACAACGCTTTCGCCTCCATCTATGAAGGCCGCTATCTCGCCGGTATTGCCGCCGGTATGAAGCTCAACGCCATGATTGAAAACGGCGACTTCACCGCCGACGAGGCCAAGATGGGTTATGTCGGTGCCTACCCCTATGCCGAAGTGAAATCCGGCTACACCTCCTTCTTCCTCGGTGCCCGCTCCGTCTGCCCCACCGTTACGATGGAAGTGACCTTCACCAACTCCTGGTACGATGAGGCCCTTGAGAAGGAAGGCGCCAACAAGCTCATCAACAACGGCTGCAAGCTCATCAGCCAGCACGCCGACTCCTTCGGTGCCCCGACCGCCTGCGAGACCGCCGGTGTCCCCAACGTCTCCTACAACGGCAGCACCATTTCCGTCGCCCCCAACACCTTTATCGTCTCCTCCCGCATCAACTGGACTCCCTATATGGAGCACATGATCGAGTGCGTCAAGAACGGTGAGGCCATTGAGGCCGACTGGACCGGCAGCATCGCCACGGGCTCTGTCGAGCTCACCGACGTGAACGAGGCCGTTGCCGCCGAGGGTACCGTCGAGGCCATCGAGGCCGCGAAGGCCGCCTTCGAGGCTGGCGAGCTCCACGTCTATGACACCTCCACCTGGACGGTCGGCGGCGAGACCCTCACCGAGTATCTGGCCGACGTCGATGACATGGGCGACTTCCAGCCCGAGACCAACGTCATCTCCGACGGTTACTTCCACGAGTCCGAGTACCGCTCCGCTCCGTACTTTGACATTGACATCGACGGTATCGTAAACGTCGACGCCTGATTTGCCTTCAAGGAGATCCCGGGTTTCCGGGATCTCCTCTCTTGCTGCAAAGGGCAGCGCAGTGACTTTCGCCGCCGCGCTGCCCTTTGCGGCATTGTTGCCATTATCTATTAACAAATAAAGGAGGGTGATGTCCTTGGACAACAAGATCGCCGCAGTCAAAATGCGGAACATCACCAAGCGCTTCGGCTCCGTCCTGGCCAATGACAAGGTCTGGCTGGACATCTACCGCGGTGAGATCCTTGCCCTGCTGGGTGAAAACGGCAGCGGCAAGACCACGCTGATGAACATGCTTTCGGGAATCTACTTTCCCGATGAAGGGACCATCAGCATTGACGGGAAAGAAGTCGTCATCCGCTCGCCGAAGGACGCCTTCGATCTCGGCATCGGCATGATCCATCAGCATTTCAAGCTGGTCGACGTGCTGACGGCGGCGGAGAACATCGTCCTCGGTCTTGACGGAAAGCTTGACCTTAAGACCGCTTCCCGGAAGATCCGTGAGATCTGTGACGCCTACGGCTTTGAAGTCGACCCGGACCAGAAAATCTACGACATGTCCGTTTCCCAGAAACAGACCGTCGAGATCGTGAAGGTTCTCTACCGCGGTGCGGATATCCTGATTCTCGACGAGCCCACCGCCGTACTCACTCCCCAGGAGACGGACAAGCTCTTTGCGGTTCTGCGCAACATGCGCGATGCCGGCAAGGCCATTGTCATCATCACCCACAAGATGCACGAGGTGGAGGCGCTCTCCGACCGCGTCGCCATTCTCCGGCACGGCCAGTTTATCGGCGACATGCCGACCAAAAAGACCAACGCCCAGGAGATGACCAACATGATGGTCGGGCACGCCGTCACGCTGAACATCGACCGCCCGGAGCCGGTCAACCCGAAGCTTCGCATCGAGGTCAAGGATCTCACCGTGCGCAGCATTGACGGCATCGTTAAGCTTGACCACGTGAGCTTCAACGCCTATTCCGGCGAGATTCTCGGCATTGCCGGCATCTCCGGCTGCGGCCAGAAGGAGCTGCTCGAATCCATCGCCGGGCTGCAGCCCGTGGAATCCGGCAGCATCTCCTACGTGGAAGACAACGGAGCTCGCGAAGAGCTCATCGGCAAGGATCCGCTCAGCATCGCCGAGATGGGGGTCAGCCTCTCCTTTGTCCCGGAAGACCGTCTCGGTATGGGCCTGGTGGCGAACATGGACCTGGCCGACAATATGATGCTCCGTTCCTTCCGCAAGGGGCACTCGCTCTTCACCGACCGCCGCACACCGAAGGAGCTGGCCGAGACCGTGGTACGCAACCTCGAGGTGAGCACCCCCGGCATCTCCACCCCGGTTCGCCGCCTGTCCGGCGGAAATGTCCAGAAGGTTCTGGTCGGCCGGGAGATCTCTTCCGCCCCCACGGTGCTGCTGACCGCCTATGCGGTGCGCGGTCTTGACATCAACTCGTCCTATACCATCTACGACCTGATCAACAAACAGAAGGCCGCGGGCGTCGCCGTCATCTACGTCGGCGAGGACCTGGACGTCCTGCTGGAGCTCGCCGACCGGATCCTGGTTCTCTGCGGCGGCAAGGTCAGCGGTATCGTTCCCGGGCGCGGCGCCAGCAAGCGCGAGGTCGGACTGATGATGACAAAACTGGGAGGGAAGGCCGATGAATAAAAAGGCGCACAATCCTCTTTTTCACGTTTCCCGGCGCGGCGCGCTGCGCTGGTATCAGGCGTGGCTGATCCGCGGCACGGCGCTGCTGATTGCGCTGGTCGCGTGCGCGCTCATCACGACGCTCGTCACCGGCGAGGATCCTCTGGCCGTCTACGCGGCCATCTGGAAGGGCTCTTTCGGGTCCAAGCGCAAAATCTGGGTCCTGCTGCAGAACATCGCGATGCTCCTGTGTGTGTCCCTGGCTGTGACGCCCGCCTTCCGGATGCGCTGCTGGAACCTGGGCGGCGAGGGGCAGGCGCTGATCGGCGGGCTCGCTTCTGCCGCCTGCATGATCTGCCTGCGAAACACCATGCCCAACTGGGCCGTGATCGTCTGCATGATCCTCTTCAGCGCCCTGGCCGGGGCAGTCTGGGCCGGGATTCCCGCCTTCTTCAAGGCGAAGTGGAATACCAACGAGACGCTCTTCACCCTGATGATGAACTATGTCGCCACCCAGCTGGTCGCCTATTTCTGTGTCGTATGGGAATCGCCGAAGGGCTCCGGCCAGATCGGCATCATCAACCAGAACACCGAGATTGGCTGGTTTCCGGTGATCGGCGGTTACAAGTACCTGCTGAACGTCATCATTGTGGCGCTGATCTGTATCGCGATGTACGTCTATCTGAACTATTCCAAGCACGGCTACGAGATCGCCGTTGTGGGCGAGAGCGAGCGCACCGCCCGCTATGTCGGCATCAAGGTTGACCGCGTCATCATCCGCACCATGCTGCTTTCCGGCGCCGTCTGCGGCATCGCGGGGCTGCTGCTGGTGGGCAGCACCAACCACACCCTGACCCCCAACATCGTGGACGGCCGCGGCTTTACAGCCGTGATGGTCTCCTGGCTTGCCAAGTTCAATCCCGTCTGGATGATCCTCACCAGCTTCCTGCTGGTCTTTCTGGGACGCGGCGCCGGTGAGATCGCGACGAAGTTTGCCCTGAACCAGTCCTATGGCGACATTCTGACCGGCATCATTCTCTTCTTCATCATCGGCAGTGAGTTCTTCATCAATTATGAGATTCACTTCCTTCGTTCCGCGGAAAAGGAGGGCTGAGCAATGTTTGATTTTGTTTCCTTCATTCCCCGGGCCGTCGTCCAGGGGATTCCCCTAATGCTGGGCAGCACCGGCGAGACCCTCACGGAAAAGTCCGGCAACCTGAACCTCGGCATCCCGGGCATCATGTATGTCGGCGCCATCAGCGGCGTCATCGGCGCCTTCTTTTACGAGCACGGCGCCGCCGGGCACATGAACCCCTTCCTGACCATCGCCATCCCCCTCTTCTGCTCCATGCTGGGATCCCTGCTGATGGGCCTGATCTACTGTTTTCTGACGGTGACGCTGCGCGCCAACCAGAACGTCTCCGGTCTGGCGCTGACCACCTTCGGCGTCGGCTTTGGCAACTTCTTCGGCGGCTCTCTGATCAAGCTCTCCGGCGCCGACATTCCGTCCATCGCTCTGTCCGCAACCAGTGCCAGCTTCCACAGGGCCCTGCCTGTCGCTGAGCGGCTCGGCTGGTTTGGAAAGATTTTTCTGAGCTACGGCTTCCTTGCCTATCTGGCCGTGGTCATCTCCCTCGTGGTTTCCTATATCCTCAACCACACCCGTGTCGGACTGCACCTGCGTGCCGTCGGGGAAAGCCCCACCACGGCCGATGCCGCCGGCATCAACGTCGGCCGCTACAAATATGCCGCCACCTGCATCGGCTCCATGATTGCCGGCCTCGGCGGTCTGTACTATGTCATGGACTATGCCTCCGGCGTCTGGTCCAACAACGCCTTCGGCGACCGCGGCTGGCTCGCCATCGCGCTGGTGATCTTCACGGTCTGGCGTCCGAATGTCGGCGTGCTGGCCTCCTTCCTGTTCGGCGGACTCTATATCCTCCACATGTACATTCCCTCCGGCATGAACCTGGCCGTCAAGGAGCTGTACAAAATGCTTCCCTATGTGGTCACCATCATCGTTCTGGTGATCTCGAGTCTGCGAAACAAGCGTGAGAATCAGCCCCCCGCTTCTCTGGGTCTGCCCTATTTCCGCGAAGAGCGGTAAGGGGTCTGTCCCTTCCCGTCTCCGCCTGACGCATCCTTCGCGGGACGCCGTCCTCGCGGCCGTACAAGTTCAAAGCCACGCAGCACCTTCCGGTGCCGCGTGGCTTTTCTCATTGTCGTTGATGTAATACTTTTTACCGGGCATCCGGGTTCTGGTTTTTTACATGTGCGTTGATGACGAGATCCGTAAACACAGCCGCCCCCCTGGGGGAGAGATGGTCTGAATTTCGGAAGTATTCCGATACCCCGGTAAAGCGCTCATCATGGCTGTAATCGTAATATTCTACGGATTCATCCTGACAGATTCTGTCTATCACCGCATAAAACTGACGGCAGTACGCTTCTTCAAACTGATCGTTGTATTCCCAGCGGAAGGGCACGGTAATCAGGATCGGCCGAAGCCCGTGTGCCTTGCACAAGCGCACCATCCCGTAGACTGCGCTGAGTTCCTCTTCCCTGACCAGAAGATCCCCGTTTTGGTCAACAATACGGTAGAGTATTCTTTTTTCCTCCGCATGGCTTTGAAAGTCAAACTCCGTCTCTTCCGTTTCCTCCGGAAGCGTTTCCCCTTCTTCCGCTATTTCACCCGCAGCAGCCTGCGCTGCTTCTTCGGCTTCCTCCGCCGTCTCTGCCTCCGCAGTCTGTTCGGCCGTTCTTGCCTTGTTCAGGGAATTGCGGATATCCCGAATCACCGTCGCCGGGTCGGATAAGAGGGGCAGAAAGTGTTTGATTCCGATATCCGTCACCACATCATAGTCTTTGATATACTGCGGTTCCAGGAACGAATAGTAGCGTTCATTCTTGGACCTGAAATCCTCTTTTGACTCCTCATCCCAGCCGAAGGTGAAATAGCTGATCGGGATAAACACGACTGCCCCCTGCGCAAGCTTCCCGATATACTGCTGAAGAATCCGGTAATCATAGGACGCGGTCTGCATGACAAGGGCGAAATTAAAGGTGGTATATTCCTTCTGCCACTTTGTGTAATTAAAATCGTCTTTGCCGTGGCTGCTTCCGAAATTGCAGATCTGAATCCCGTCCGGGACATTTTGAAACTTGTATTCGTCATTTTGGGAAGGATCAATCTTGCAGATCCGCCGGTAGGCCGCATCATACCCGGTAACAAGCGCCGCCATGATCAGCACAAGCGCCGTGAGCTTGATCAGAAATTGTTTCATCACGGACTCTCCTCCTTAAAACCCTGCGTATACGAATTGAACCGCCGTTCCTTTCAGAGAGCACTGTGCGATCAGGAACAAAAAGCATACGTAGATTCCCCAGCGGATGACCGGCGGAAGCGCGGATATTCTGTTGATCACATTTGTCTTCAGGGAGCAGAAATCATAGATGGCCAGAACCGCCAGCTCGATTGCAATCACGGCCAGTTTCGGTTTCGTCAGGCCCAGTGCCACCAGACTGTACAGGTAGACATGGAAATCCCGTATTCCGTCAAACATGTGCCGCAGCAGATAGGACGCATCTGCAAAGCTGGGCGCCCGGAAGAACACCCACAGGGCGCTGCACACCGAAAAAACAGCCGCTGTCCGGATGATTCTGACCAAGCGGTTTTTCGACGTTCTGCCGTTCAGGCCGAGCATGGACTCTGCCGCCTGGGCCAGTCCGTGGAGTCCTCCCCACGCGACAAATGTCCAGGAAGCGCCGTGCCAGATCCCGCTCACCAGCATGGTGATCAGGATATTGAGGGCTTTCCTGGCCTTCCCTCTTCGGCTTCCGCCGAGCGGGATGTACACATAGTCCCGGAGCCAGCTTGAAAGCGAAATATGCCATCTTCTCCAGAATTCTGAAAACGACTCCGAAAAATACGGACTGTCGAAGTTTTTTGTCAGCCTGATCCCGAAGAGTCTCGCCGTTCCGATTGCCATATCGGAATAGCCCGCAAAATCGCAGTAGATCATCAGGGTGTAAAACAGGGACGCGATCAGCAGCGGGGCGCCGAAATACGCGTGCACATCCGTGTAAACCGTATCCACATAAACCGCCAGGTTGTCTGCCAGCACTCTTTTTTCAAACAGTCCCCAGGCGATCTGCTTCAGGCCATAGGTCGCTTCTGCATAGTCAAATGCATTTCCCTCAACGATCTGGGGAACAAGCCGGTTCTGCCGTTCGATCGGACCGGATACCAGGCAGGGGAAGAACGCGATTCCGGCCGCCAGATGCAGGGGGTTTTGGATTGCGGGGGATTTTTTCCTTGCCACATCGATCACATATCCCAGCGCGGAAAAGGAATAGAATGAAATCCCCAGCGGCTGGATGATCTGCATCGTGGTCAGACTTTCGGCCGATTTCACCGCCCGAAGGAGGATATTCAGGTTTTCCGTCAGAAACCCGGTGTACTTGAATACAATCAGCGGCAGAATCACCGCACACACACAGATCAGCATGCACCATTTGCCGATACGCTCTGCTTTTTCCAGGTATCTCGCCGCCAGGAACGCCGCCGCCGTGACATAGGCCAGCAGGAGAATGTACTGAATCCCGGCAACCCCGTAAAAGACATAGCTCGCTGCCAGGAGGATAACCCATCTGGAACGCTTCGGGGAAAGATAATAAAGCCCGAAAACAATCGGCAGGAAAATACAGAATTCCAGTGACGTAAATGACATCGTTCCATCTCCATCGTTTCAAAGCCGAAACCCGGCTTTTTTACATCATCGTTTGCCTGAAAGTATACCATGCTTCCCCGTCGGATACAACAGTTTTCAAGCCCGGGAAGCTGCCCCGTAGTTTCGTTCACCTCAGCTTCATGACTTTTCCGTCGTTTTGTGATATGATTATATTTTGTAGAATATTACGCACCGCCGTCAGGAGAGGAGGAAGCCCGATGAAGGAAAAGCGCCGCGGGAAACGGTTTCTGACCGTTCTCGCCGTTCTGGTATTTCTGATCGCCGGCTCTCTTGTCGCGCTCTATCTATACCAGCATGAGGATGACTGGCTCTCTTCCTCCCAGGCCCTGCGCATTGCCGTCCACGACGCCGGTACCGACGAAGGCCGTGTCTACGATGTCAGTACCGTCTATGGCACCACCGACGCCGAACTGCCGGTATACGAGATCCTTTTTACCGACCACACGGCGGAATACCGTTATGTCATCGATGCGCAGACCGGCCACATTCTTGATACCGCGAAAAAACCGACTGACCCCCAATCATGACAGGGAGGAAACCCGATGAGACCGTTTCAAATGAGAAAAACACCTTTGCTGCTGTTTCTGCTGCTTGCGCTCTGTCTGCTTACCGCCTGCGGAAAACAGAAGGAAAAGGACGAGCCCGATGAGGAAGCTCCCGCCGGGCCGAAGATCGTGGAAGTGAAGATCACCGGTGCCAATTTTTACGATTATTTCGACTATAAGGATTATCCGAGCTTCGCCACCGACGAGGACGGAAACATCACCGCCTGCAATCTCAGCTGCGGCTTCTCGCTGAAGGAGGGGCTCGTCGCTGCCAACGACCCCGAATACAAGGACACCCTGAAGGTAAGCTTCACCGCCGATGTTCTGTCCCAGCACGGTGAATTCAGCATCGACTTTCAGGACGCCGCCTCCGGCAATGTCCCGCGCTACGAGGCGCTCTGGATCGACCCCGAGGGGACGCAAACCGGGACCATCTCCGAAACCCTTCCCTTCTGGCCCCAGGGGAACCGGACCATGAGCTGGCAGTACGGTTTTCTCAGCAGCAGCTATGTCACCACCATCCAAAGCTTTACGGTCTCCGCGGTCAGCGGCAGCATCTTTCTTCTCGGCGGCTAAGCGCTTTCCGGACAGGCCGGTTGGACAGACCGGCCTGTCTTCCCGTTCAAGCTTCATAATTGTTAAGATCTGGCCCGGTTGTCAAGGGTCGGCGGATTTGATATAATTCCATGTTGTTTTCGGCATGATTACCCGGCCGTTCTGCTCAGAGGGGAGGTGTTCGCGTGCAGGGAGATTTTTATGCCTATACACTGGCAGCCAGCAAGGCAATCCTGATTCTGCTTTCCTTTGCCATTCTGCTTCGCTGCCTGCGCTCCATGCTGCGCGAAGAATATGACCCCGAAACCTGGGCCTACCTCCGATACGGACGTGACCGTCTTCCCGTTCAGCACTGGGAGGTGATCATCGGACGCTCCCCGGATGCCGACGTCTACATTCCCGAGCGGGAGATTTCCCGCACCCACGCCATTCTCCGGCGCAACGACCTGGGCGAGTGGCGTGTTTACGACGTGTTCTCCCGCGGCGGCGTCTGGGTCAACAACATCTTTGTCGATGACGGCGGCGCGGAGGTTCATCACGGCGATGTGCTCAACCTCAACGGCATCTGTGTTCGTTTTGAAGACCTCAGCATGGAAAAGCGGGAGCGTCTCGAGTCGAAGCGCAGCGGTGTCGGGCGGCGGTATTCCCCGAGTCTGACCCTGCTGATGCTGACGGCGTTTCAGCTTTTTCTCCTGCTGCAGCATTCGTTTTATGCAAAGCCCGAGGTCATCTCCGATATCGCCCTCGGCTTCGGCAGCCTCATCGTCATGGAGTGGAGCTGCTTCAATGCCATGCGCATCATCAACCGCGCCGGCTTTGAGATTGAGACCCTGGCCTTTTACCTCTCGTCGCTGGGCATGTCCGTTGCGGCCTCCTCCACACCGGAGGACATGTACAAGCAGATTCTCCTGACGCTGGCCGGTGTCGTGCTCTTCCTGCTCTGCGGCTGGTGGCAGCGCTCTCTGCAGCGCACCGCTTCCACCCGGATCCTCGTCGCCCTCGGGGCCCTTCTGCTGCTCGGCATCAACGTCGTGGCCAGCGATGTCGTCCTCGGCGCAAGGAACTGGCTGGAATTCTGGGGCTTCTCCTTCCAGCCTTCCGAGATCGTCAAGGTCGCCTATGTATACGTCGGCGCGGCCACGCTGGACCGGCTGTTCCGCCGGAACAACCTGTACGTCTTCATCGGCTTCTCCGCCATCTGTGTCATGGCGCTGGCGTTGATCGGCGACTTCGGTACCGCCCTGGTGTTCTTTGTCTGCTTCCTGGTAATCTCCTTCATGCGTTCCGGCTCCATCGCCACGGTCATGCTGGCGGTGACGGGCGCCGGTCTCGCGGGCTTTCTCGCCGTGAGTGCCCGCCCTTATATCGCCCAGCGTTTTGCCTCCTGGGGGCACGTCTGGGAGGACATCTATGACAAGGGCTTCCAGCAGACCCGCGCCATGAGCGCCGCCGCAGCCGGCGGACTCTTCGGCAAGGGGGCCGGAAACGGCTGGCTCCACCGGATCTTTGCCGCCAACACGGACCTGGTCTTCGGCATGGTCTGTGAAGAGCTGGGGCTGTTGATCGCCTGCATGATGGTGCTGGCCGTGATTCTTCTGGCTTGTTTTGCCATCCGCAGCGCCCGCACCGGGCGCAGCGCCTATTACAGCATTGCCGCCTGTGCGGCCATGACCATTCTGCTGACCCAGCTGGCGCTGAATGTATTCGGCTCCATGGACATTCTTCCCTTCACGGGCGTTACCTTTCCCTTTGTCTCCCGAGGCGGCTCCTCCATGCTCTCCTGCTGGATGATGATGGCCTACCTCAAGAGCGCGGACAACCGTCGCGAGGCCAGCTTTGCCGTCCGTCCCGGTGAGACCATCCGCTCGGCGGGTGACCGGGAAGCGGTCCGCGAAGCCAGGCTGGAACGGCGCGCCGCGAAAAAACAGGCCGCCAAAGACAGCCGTGCCGCCAGAAAGCAGGCGGCCCGGGACAGCCGCGCCGTGAAGAAACAGAACCGGAGGGGAGATGCCTCATGAAAAAACTCAATCGCCGCGCCCTCTCCGTGATGATGATCGCGCTGTTTATCATTCTGGGGCTCTTCACCTATATTGAGCGCTTTCTCCGGGACGGGGAAAGCTGGGCAAGCTACTTTTCCCGGCTCAATTCCCTCTCGGAAGGATATGTTACCGACCGCAACGGCGTCCTCCTGGCCGCCTTCACCGCCAACGACAACAGCTATAACGAGGACCGCAACACCCGCATTGCAAACTACCATGTCACCGGCGACTTCTGGAACCGCACCGGAACCGGCATTCTCACGAATTTTGCCCGTCAGCTGCACGGCTACAGCCCGGTCACCGGCATGACCCAGACCAAGCGCATCTCCCTGAAGCTGAACGTGGACTCGGTCCTCGACAACAAAGCCTATGCCGCTCTCGCCGGCCGCAAGGGAGCCGTCGGCGTGGTCAACTACCGCACCGGGGAACTCATCTGCATGGTCTCTTCCCCTGCCGTCGACCCCATTGAGAGCGATCCTGTGGCGCCGGAAGGCGTGTACATCAACCGTCTGCTCTCCGCGACCTTTACCCCCGGTTCCATCTTCAAGCTGGTGACGGCCGCCGCGGCCATCGAGTGTGTTCCCTCCATCTGGCAGCGCAGCTTCTTCTGTCTGGGCGAGGAGGAGATCTCCGGTGTTCTCTTCCATTGTCCCTTTGAGCACTATACCAACGACTTTCGCGGGGCTCTGGCAAACTCCTGCAACATCGCCTTTGCCCAGATTGCCATTTCGGTCGGTCAGCGGGAAATGGTCAACCATGTCCGGGCTTACGGCTTTCTGGATTCCCACAGTCTCGACGGCATCCCCACCGCGGCCGGGTCTTATCCTCTGGAATTTGTCGGCGATCCGGAAACCGGCTGGTCCGGCATCGGTCAGTCCACGGATCTGATCTGCCCGTACTCCATGCTGCGTTTTGTTTCCGCCATTGCCAACGACGGCGTTCTGGTGGAGCCCAAGCTCATCGACGACGGCAAGCCGGCCGAACAGTCCCTCCTGGTCAATCCGGATACCGCCAGAACCATGCAGGATCTCATGCGCAACAACGTCATCCAGACCTATGGCGACAACCGCTTCCCCGGCCTGGAGGTCTGCGGCAAGACCGGCACGGCCGAAGTCGGCGACGGAACCGACCACGCCTGGTTCACGGGTTTTCTGAAGGATGAGGATCATCCCTATGCCTTCATCGTCTTCGTTGAGCATGGCGGCGGCGGTCTTTCTGTTGCCACCCCCATCGCAAATACCGTTCTGCAGGCTGCCATACGGCGCGGAACGGATATGGAGTACTGATCTATGATCGACATCACCGTAAGCTCTCTGGTCAAATCCTTTGAAATCGGAAACAACATCCTCGACGGGCTCAGCTTCCAGGTGGAAGCGGGTGAGCGCGTCGGGATTCTCGGTCCCAACGGCTGCGGCAAGACGACGCTTTTTCGCATTCTGACCGGTGCGCTCGATTATGACGAGGGCCAGGTCAGCATCGCTCCCTCCAAGCGTCTCGGTCTGATCTCCCAGCTGCCGGTTTATCCGGAGGGCTGGACCGCCGAGGACGTGCTTCAGAACGCTTTCCGTCATGTCGATGCCATCCGGATCCGCCTGGAAAAGCTGACCGAGCAGATGGAGCATGACAGCTCTCCCGCCCTTCTTGCGGAATACGACCGCCTTGCCGCGGACTTTGAGCGCCTCGGCGGCTATGAAACGGATGTGGCCGTGAACCGTGTGGCCAACGGCCTTCAGATCGGTCCCGAGATGCGCTCCCAGAGCTTTGAGAGTCTCTCCGGCGGGGAGAAGACCCGCCTGAACCTCGCCCGCCTGATTCTTGAGGACACGGAGATCCTTCTGCTGGACGAGCCGACAAACCATCTGGACCTTCACGCCGTCGAGTGGCTGGAAAACTATCTTCTCCACTTCAAGGGAACCGTCCTCGCCATCAGTCACGACCGCTACTTTCTCGACGTGGTGGCACAGCGCTGCATCGAGCTGGTGGACGGCAAGGCGGAGTTCTACAGCGGCAACTACAGCTTCTTCCTCGAAGAGCGGCAGCGCCGCTTTGAAGAGAAGCGGAAACAGTATGAAAAGGACCAGGCCAAGATCGAACAGCTCACCCGTGCCGCCGAGCAGATGCATCTCTGGGCCTTCATGGGCAACGACAAGCTTCACAAGCGCGCCTTCTCCATGGAAAAGCGCATCGAAAAGCTCTCGCGCAGCGAGAAGCCCAAGGAACAGAAGAAGCTCTCCGTCAAGTTCAAAGAGCGGGCCTTTGCCGGGGATGAGGTTCTCGTGGCCGACAGCCTGAAGAAGGGCTTCGGCGACCGGGTACTCTTTTCCGACCTCTCCTTCATTGTCGAGGGCCAGGAGCGCATCGCCGTCATCGGCGACAACGGCAGCGGCAAGTCCACCCTTGTAAAGCTTATCACCGGCGAGGAGAGCCCGGACGCGGGCTGGATCTCCCTCGGTCCCTCGGTGCGCAGCGCCTGCCTGCCGCAGATCGTGCGTTTTCAGGACGACAGCCGCACCGCCTATGACACCATGCTCTGGGAATGCCGCTGTACGCCGCAGGAAGCGCGGGACCGGCTGGCCGCCTTCGGTTTCCGGGGCGAGGACGTGTTCAAGCCCGTCTCTACCCTCTCCGGCGGCGAACGCAGCCGTCTGAAGCTCTGCATGCTCATGGGCAGCGATATTAACCTTCTGATTCTCGACGAGCCCACCAACCATCTCGATATCATCAGCCGTGAGTGGATGGAAGACGCCCTCTCCGATTATAGCGAGACCCTGCTCTTTGTCTCCCACGACCGCTATTTTATCGAGAAGTTTGCCACCCGCATCTGGGCCTTTGAAAACGGCGTGCTCACCGATTACCGCGGCGGATACGCCGCCTATGTCGCCTGGAAGGAGCATCAGGCGGTTGTGGCCTCTGCCGGGAAGAAAGCCGCGGAAAAAAGCGGCGGGAAAAAGCCCTCCGCCGAGGCCGCTCCGGAGGCCGCCCGAAAACCGGAAAGCCGGCCGAAGGGCGGGAACCAGGCCCGCCAGATGCAGCGTGCCGAGAAGGAAATTGCCCGTCTCGAAGG
The DNA here is from genome assembly GCA_017627975.1 of Oscillospiraceae bacterium. The sequence continues at coordinate 16,256 of JAGAFT010000122.1, read as the reverse complement.
GCAGCTGGCCGCGCTGGAGGAAGAATGCGCCCTTTACGCCACCGATTACCAGAAGCTCATGGAGCTGGAGGAGCAGAAAGAAGTGCTGAACGCCGCGCTTATGGAACAGTACGAACGTTGGGAGGCTTTGAGTGATGAAACCTGAGCAAAGAACAGGACAAAAGAAAAAAGACCCGATCCGGGTCATCGTCTGTGTAGTGCTCGCAGCCCTGGGATACTTCTTCCGCTTCACCCTGCGCGGCTACGTCTACTGGGGCTATCTCTGCTTCTTCCTGATCGCGCTGATCCTCGCCCAGCGGTTTCTTCCGCTGCTGCTGTGGCGGATCGTGCTCGGCCTGACCTGCCTCGGCATCATCTATTTCTGTATCGTCGAGGTCCCGATCGTCAAAAATGCCCGCACCGATCCGGAGCCGGAGCGGCCGTATCTCATTGTGCTCGGCGCTGCCGTCTACGGCGAGCGTCCCTCCCTCACCCTGGTGCGGCGCCTTGAGGGAGCCCTGGACTATCTGAACCGGTATCCCGATTCCGTCGCCATTGTCTCCGGCGGTATTGGCAAAGGCGAGGACATCACAGAGGCCAGAGCCATGCATGACTGGCTTGTACAGCACGGGCTGCCGGAGGAGCGGGTCCTTATGGAGCCGAAGGCTACCTCCACCGAAGAAAACCTGCGCTACTCGTTTGAGATCATCCGGGATCGAGGCGACGATCCGAACGGCAACGTGGCCGTGGTCTCCAGCGCCTATCATCTCTTCCGGGCAAAGTCCATGGCGCGCCTGCAGAGCGTGGAAGCAGCCGGTGTCGCCGCCCCCTGGGGCTACAAGATGGTCATGCTGAACTACTTCATCCGCGAGGCCTTTGGCGTGACTCATCTCTGGGTCTTCGGCTGGTAAACAAGCCCTGACCCCGCCCGGGTGCCGGAAGCTTCGGATTCGGCACGGGTCTCTTCCGTCCGCATTTGCGCAGCCATCCCCCGTAATCAAAGCCCCCTCCGTCTCAAGCAGCATGCTCTGCCCGACAGAGGGGGTTTGTATTTCTTTATGGTCTTTTCGGGGAACACATCGGCATTTTCCGAACTGCCGCCTATTTCATCGGCAGCATGAATTCCGCCGCGAAGTGCTTTTCATCCCGCGCGGTGCCGAAGCTTCCGCCCAGGGCATCCAGGATCTTCTCACAGGTCCGCAGGCCGATCTTGGTGCTCTCGGTTCCGCTGCCGCGGCTGGAGAGGCCGTTGGAGATGGTCACCGAGACCTGTCCGTCCTTGATCTCCGTCAGGAAGACCACCGGCCGCGCCAGATCCGCGTATTTCTTGATGTTTGACATCAGGTTGTCGATCACGCGCTTGAGCATGGCCGCGTCCGTACTCAGCAGCCAGCCGTCCTCCAGGCGATCAATGCTCTGGACGTTGAAGCCGGAGTCTCTCAGGTCAAATTCCGCCTCGCCCAGAAGCTGCATCAGCAGCATGTGGATGTCATAGTCCTCTTTCTGCAGCTCCAGCTCGCTGCGGCCGAATACCAGAAAGTACTTGAACAGCTCGTCCGTCAGTTCCTTCAGCGCCAGGGACTTTCCGTATGCCGCCTCGAGATAGCGCCTGCGCTCCTCCTCGGTGAGGGACTCGGTGTTGTTCAGCAGACCGAGATAGCCGATCAGCGAGGTCATCGGCGTCCGAATGTCGTGGCTCATGGCGGTGATCAGCTCGCTGTTGGCTTCCCAGGCGCGCTTCTCGTTTCCCATGCGCTCGATAATGGCGTCGCGCATGCCGTCGATGTCCGAGGCCAGTGCCGCGACCTCATCCACACCGTCCACCGTGATCGGTCCGTCCAGATCGCCCGCGCCGACCGTTGCCGCCTCCTGGGACAGGCGAATGATCCGCCAGGTAAGCCGGTTGGTGTACCAGAAGAGCACGCTCACCAGCACCAGGATCGCCACAATAAGACCCATGATCCGGTTGAGGGTGTCCTCCCGCTGGCGGGAGTTGTCGGTGATGGAAATATAGCTGATTCCGTCTGAAAACCGCATCGGGTAGAGCCGCCCGCTGATCCCGCTTCGCCGGGGCGCTTCATAGCTCTGCAGCGTCACGGCGCGTCCGCCGGCGGTCAGTTCACCGGGGAGCTCCAGCATCTCGGTCGAATAGACCGAGACCGAGATGTAGTCGTGTTCCGAAAGAAAACGCTGCAGCGCCTCCGTGTCTCCGCTTGAATAGCCGCCCTGCTGCACATAGCGGTTAAACTCCGTATAAATCTCCGCTTTGCGCGCTGCCGCGGCATCCGGGTTCATGTAATAGCGATTGACAAAAAGCGTACCGATACCGAAGACGGCCAGATAGGCCCCCGCCGCACAAAGCACGCTGAGCAGCGCTGCCAGCAGCAGCTTGGTGCTCAGCGAGTGCAGCATCGGCAGTCTCGGTTCAGTCAACCTGATATCCCCTGCCCCAGACCGTCCGGATGATCTTGGGCGACGAGGGGACCTCCTCGATCTTGCGGCGCAGATTCAGCACATGTACCATAATCGTGTTGCCCGAGCCGGGCAAAAACTTCTCGTTCCACACGCTCTCATAGAGCTCCTGGGTGGTGACGGTCCGTCCCCGGTTCTTCACCAGGCACTCGAGAATGGAATACTCCGTATCTGTCAGGGGGACGGTCTCCCCGGCATTTCGCACCATTCGGGTGCCCAGATCCACTTCCAGGTTCCCGCAGGTCCAGATCGACGAGGCCGGCTTGCCGCGGTACTGCTGGTAACGGCGCAGGAGAGACTTCACCTTGGCCAGAAGCTCCGGCTGGGAGAAGGGCTTCGAAAGAAAGTCATCTCCGCCGCTCTGATAAGCGGCCAGGCGGTCCCGCTCCGCGCTCTTGGCCGTCAGGAAAAGAACGGGGGCGTTGGAAAACTCCCGGATCTTTTCACAGGTTTCAATGCCGTCCATGCCGGGCATCATGACGTCCAGGATGATCAGGTCCGTCTCCCGGTGGCTCTGCATATAGGCCACGGCGTCCCGCCCGTTGGCCGCCTCTGCCGTATCGTATTCCCTTCTCAGCAGCAGGTTCAGAATATTACGAATATCGGGATCATCATCCACGATCAGAATTCTTGTCTCTTCGCTCATTGGTCTCCTCCAGAGGGATAATTCTCATGCATACAGTATATCACAAGTCATTTTTATTTTTCCATGTATTCTGTGAACTTTAAGAAAAATAAAGATTCTCTCCGACCTGCTCAGACTGTTCAAAAAAACCGAACACCGCGTCAAAAGTTTCTTGTAAAACAGGCCGTAACATGCTATAGTAATGAAAGCTTTCGGGATTGATTCATGGTTCCGGAAGAGAAAACATTAATTAGGAGGAAAACATGAAGAAGTATCTTTCCATCGTGCTTGCACTGGCGCTGGTGTTCTCTCTGGCTGCCTTTGCTATGCCCACAGCCTTCGCGGAAGATGATTTCCATATCGGCATCATCACCGGTTCCGTCTCCCAGAGTGAAGACGACCGCCGCGGCGCAGAAGCTTTCCAGGCGATGTACGGTGAGGACCGCGTAAAGCTCGCGATCTATCCCGACAACTTCACTGAAGAGCTTGAGACCACCATCCAGACCATCGTCAACATGTCCGACGATCCTCTGATGAAGGCCATCATCGTCAACCAGGCTGTCCCCGGCACCACCGAGGCCTTCCGTCAGATCAAAGAGCGTCGCCCCGACATCCTCTGCATCGCCGGTGAAAGCCACGAAGACCTGCCCGAAATCGGCAGCGCTGCCGATCTGGTCTGCAACAACGACTTCGTTGCCCGCGGCTACCTGATCATCCGCACCGCCCACGAGCTTGGCTGCGACACCTTCGTCCATATCTCCTTCCCGCGTCACATGTCCTATGAGACCATGAGCCGCCGTGTTGCCATCATGAAGGCCGCCTGCGAAGAGTTCGGTATGACCTTCGTCCTTGAGACCGCTCCCGACCCCACCACGGACGTCGGTGTTGCCGGTGCTCAGGCCTACATCCTTGAGAAGGTTCCCGAGTGGGTTGAGAAGTACGGAAAGAACGCTGCTTACTTCTGCACCAACGACGCCCACACCGAGCCTCTGCTCAAGCAGCTGCTCGAGTACGGCGGCTACTTCATCGAAGCCGACCTGCCCTCTCCCACCATGGGCTATCCCGGTGCTCTGGGCATTGACCTGACCGAGGAAGCCGGCGACTATGCCAAGATCCTTGCGAAGGTTGAGCAGGCCATCTGCGAAAAGGGCGGCGCTGACAAGTTCGGCACCTGGGCCTACTCCTACGGTTACACCGTTTCCGCCGGTCTTGCCCAGCACGCTGTGAACGTCATCAACGGCGAGAGCGATCTGCTTGACATGGACGACATCGCAAAGGCCTATGAGGTCTTCTCCCCCGGTGCCGCCTGGAACGGCTCCAACTACACCAATGCCGAGACCGGTGTCAAGGCCGACAACACCTTCCTCGTGTACCAGGATACCTATATCATGGGCAATCCGGGCCATTACATGGGCTCCACCGAGATCGAAGTCCCCGAAGTCTACTTCACTGTGAAGTAATTCTATTCATTGCTGCATCACCCTCCCTGCCGAAAGGCAGGGAGGTGACGCTTCTCTTTTGACCATTTCGGGGAGGATTTGTTCCTCCCCCACTGATTTCAGGCAGGGTATCAATATGTTAAATGAGAACACCCCACTATTGGAAATGCGCAACATCAAAAAGGATTTCTTCGGCAACCAGGTTCTGACCGACATTAACCTGACGCTGGCCGAAGGCGAGGTGCTTGGCCTCTGCGGCGAGAACGGCGCCGGCAAGAGCACGCTCATGAAAATCCTTTTCGGGATGGATGTAATCCGGGAAACAGGCGGCTATGAGGGCGAAATTCTGCTGAACGGGAAACCCGTCAGCTTTTCCACGCCCTTCGACGCGCTGGCCGCCGGGATCGGCATGGTCCACCAGGAGTTTTCCCTGATTCCGGGCTTCACCGCCACGGAAAACATTCTTCTCAACCGCGAACCGAAAAAACGCAACGTCATCTCCGAGGTCTTCGGTGAGCGTCTGGACACTCTTGATTACAACGAAATGACCGGACGTGCCGAGGCCGCTATCGATAAAATGGGATTCAAGATCGACAAGGGCATGCGCATCAACGAAATGCCGGTCGGTCACAAGCAGTTTACCGAAATCGCCCGCGAGCTCAGCAAGGATAATCTGAAGCTTCTGATTCTGGACGAACCGACGGCCGTTCTGACCGAAAAGGAAGCGGACGCGCTTCTCAGCTCCATCCGCTCCATGTCTGAAAAGGGCATCGCCGTCATCTTCATAACCCACCGACTTCATGAGATTCTGTCGGTCTGCGACAAGGTTGTGGTCATGCGCGACGGATACGTCGTATCCGATGTTCCCGCCGCCAAAACCAGTGTTAGTGAGATTTCAAAATGGATGGTTGGCCGCTCGGTGGAAAACGCGGCCAGCGTTGATATAAGAGACACTTCCAACTCAAAGACGATGATGTCCATCCGCAATCTCTGGGTGGATATGCCCGGTGAAACGGTCCGCAACGTCACCCTCGACATCAAGGAGGGCGAGATTCTCGGCATCGGGGGCCTCGCCGGTCAGGGCAAGCTCGGCATCCCGAACGGGATCATGGGCCTCTACGAGGCCGGCGGCACTGTGGAGCTCGACGGAAAGCCCATCCCCCTCAACAGCCCGAGAAAGTGCCTGGACGCCTCTCTGGCCTTTGTGTCGGAAGACCGGCGCGGCGTCGGTCTGCTGCTGGACGAGTCGCTGGAGTGGAACGTCGCCTTCCCCGCCATGCAGGTACAGAACAAGTTTCTCAAGCGCTACCTCGGCGGTCTGGTCAAGTGGCGCGACGAGAAGGCGATCCGGGAGGTCACCGACCGCTACATCGACGAGCTCGCCATCAAGTGCACCGGTTCCAAGCAGAAAGCCCGTGAACTCTCCGGCGGCAATCAGCAGAAGATCTGCCTGGCAAAGGCCTTCGCCTTGGAGCCGAAGTTCCTCTTTGTCTCCGAGCCGACCCGCGGCATCGACATCGGTGCCAAGGCCCTGGTGCTGCAGGCTCTGAAGAAGTTCAACCGCGAGAGCGGCGTCACCGTCGTGATGATTTCTTCGGAGCTGGAAGAGCTGCGCCAGATCTGTGACCGCATCGCGATCGTCTCCGGCGGCCGGATTGCCGGCATCCGCCCGGCTTCGGATCCGTCCGAGGAATTTGGCCTTCTGATGGTCAGCATGGTAAAGTGAGGAGGGCAGCATGAACGAAACATTAGTTGACAGAAACAACATCACGCTTCGCGACCGGATAAAAACCATGGTCGCAAGCTTCGGTCTGCCGCGCCTCATCATTGCCGGCTTCCTGCTGCTGCTGTTCATTGCGGCGCCATTCGTCGGCGCGGATTTCTGGACGCAGATCAGCAACACCGTCAACCGCTTCAGCTGGAACGCCATTATGGTTCTCGCCATGGTGCCGATGATCCACTCCGGCTGCGGGCTGAACTTCGGTCTGCCCCTCGGGATCATCTCCGGCCTGCTGGGCGCCACGCTTTCCATTGAGCTCGGTTTCACGGGACCGCTGAGCTTTGTCATGGCGATGCTGATTGCCACGCCCTTTGCCCTGGTTCTCGGTGCCGCCTATGGATGGCTGCTGAACAAGATCAAGGGCGGTGAGATGATGATTGCGACATACGTCGGCTTCTCCTCCGTCTCCTTCATGTGCATGATGTGGCTGCTCCTGCCGTATCACAGCCCGACGATGGTCTGGGGCTTCGCCGGCAAGGGACTTCGTACCACAATCTCTCTGGAGGGCTTCTACGACAAGGTGCTGGCAAACTTCCTGCAGATCAACATCGGCAATCTCTCGATCCCCACCGGCACGCTGCTGTTCTTCGCGCTCCTCGCCTGGCTGATGTGGGCCTTTCTCCACACCAAGACCGGCACGGCCATGACGGCCGTGGGCTCGAACCCCACCTTTGCCCGGGCGGCCGGCGTGAACGTCGACAAAATGCGCCTGCTCTCCGTGGTCATGTCCACCTGGCTCGCCGCCATCGGCATCCTGGTCTATGAGCAGGGCTTCGGCTTTATCCAGCTGTACATGGCTCCCTTCTACATGGCTCTGCCGGCCGTCTCCGCCATTCTGATCGGCGGCGCCTCCGTCAACAAGGCCAGCATCGCCAATGTCATCATCGGCACCTTCCTGTTCCAGGGCATCGTCACCATGACGCCGACCGTCATGAACAGTGCCATCCACATGGACATGAGCGAGGTCATCCGCGTGGTCGCCTCTCAGGGCATGATCCTCTACGCACTGACCAGAAAGACGGAGGGTACGAAATGAACGAAAAGAATTTCGGCAAAAAAGTACTGGGATTTATCCAGGACAACACTGTCCCGCTGATGTTCGTGCTGATCTGCGCGGTCTGCATCCCCCTCTCCGGGTTCTCCGCCAGCTATCTGATCAATGAAATCGTCACCCGTATGGGACGCAACATCTTCCTGATCCTCTGCCTGCTGATCCCGATCATGGCCGGCATGGGTTTGAACTTCGGCATGACCCTCGGCGCCATGGCCGGCGAGATTGCACTGATCCTGGTCTCCGACTGGCAGATCTGGGGAATTCCCGGCGTGGTGCTTGCGATGATTCTCTCGATCCCCATCTCCGTTCTGCTCGGTTATTTCTGCGGAAAGATCCTGAACATGGCCAAGGGCCGCGAGATGATCACAAGCTACATCATCAGCTACTTCATGAACGGTATCTATCAGCTGATCGTGCTGTACATGATGGGTCCGATCATTCCCATCAAGCACTCCACCATCAAGCTGCCGCGCGGCTACGGCGTGCGCAACACGGTGTCCCTGCTGAACATGCGCCAGTGCCTGGACAATCTCCTGGCCGTGCGCATCGGCGGTGTCAAGGTTCCGGTCCTCACCTTCCTGATCATCGGTGTTCTCTGCCTCTTCATCATCTGGTTCCGCAAGACCAAGCTCGGGCAGGACATGCGCGCCGTCGGACAGGATATGAACGTCGCCCGCGACGCCGGCATCAAGGTTGAGCGTACCCGCATCATCTCCATGATCATGTCCACGGTGCTGGCCGGCTTCGGCATGGTCATCTACCTGCAGAACATGGGCAACATCGCAACGTACAGCTCTCATTCCCAGATCGGCATGTTCTGCATCGCGGCCCTGCTGGTCGGCGGCGCTTCGGTCGACCGCGCCTCCATCGGCAACGTCTTCCTGGGCGTGATTCTGTTCCACACCATGTTCATCGTGGCGCCGAAAGCGGGTGCCGCCATTACCGGCGACTCCATGATCGGCGAATACTTCCGCGTGTTTGCCTCTTACGGTGTTGTCACGATCTCTCTGATCATGTATGAGACAAAGAAACGCAAGAACAAGAGCCTGGTCGGACAGCAGCTTGCTCAGGCCCAGAAGGAGGAGGCACAGAACAATGGATAATGCGAATAAAACGCGCCGTCTCCTGTTCCGCCTCGGCACCGTTCTGATTCTGATCGGCATCTGTGTCGTAATGATGATCATCGGCCGCGGCCACACGGTCTACTTTGACAACAAAAAAATCGAATACAACGGCACGACCTATGAATGCCCGTACAAGATCAAGGTCCTTGTCAAGGATGAGCAGGTTGCAAACCTCAAGGCCAAGGAACGCGGCATGGCCACGACCATCGGCCAGAACTTTGCCATGACCCTCAAAATCACCCAGGAAAAGGGCGGCGACGAGGTGATAGAGACCTATCAACTGAAGCTGCCCTACAACATGGATGGCATCGTTATCAATCTCCCCGCCTATCTGGAGGGGCTCCCGGAAGAAGCCTGGATGTCTGAATTCGTACCTGTCGCGACGGAATCCTCGCCCGAGGATGAAGAAGTCCCCGGCGGCGATGAATTCGAGATGGAAGACCTGGGCGATTTCTGATCCCCGGCCTCTTCTCACCCAAGCTGCAGTTTTCTTCACACGGCCGGCGCAAATGAACGCGCCGGCCGTGCTTTTTTGACGGATTTAAGAAATCTTCAGACACAAAAACTTCTGCTTATGCTACAATGAGACCGCTCAAAGGGGCGGTATCATTTCCAGGAGGTTTTTCACTCCGAAGGTGGAAAACCCTGCCCGATGTCCCGCTCGATGAGCCAAATAATCATTGCAAGGAGATCAGAATGAAGAAGCAGATGATCCGTGTTCTCACTCTGGCTCTGTGCGTGGTCATGGTGCTCGGCCTTGCAGCCTGCGGCAGCAACGGCCAGGGGACCGCTCCCGCTCAGGAGCCCCAGAGTGCTCAGAGCACACAGAATACACAGAATGCACAGTCCGACAGCACCGCTGCTGCTTCGGAGTATGCCTGGAAAAGCAGCTTTGTTACCATCCCGACGGATGAAGACACCCCGATGTTCCAGCCGCTTCTCTTTACGGATAACGGCTTCCTCGCCACCGGTCAGGTGACCCTCGGCCGTCGTGAACCCGCTGAGGGCGAGATCGAGGAATACGAGGGCCAGTTCAACATCTACGGCAGCATGCTCTACTTCATCTCCGGTGACGGAAAGATCGAGCCTCTTTCAAAGTATGTCCCGGTCCAGCCGAAGTCCAACACCGAAAACTACAAGGATTTCTACGCCTACCACAACCTCGGCGCCCCGATTGTCAACGCCGACGGGAACTTCATGCTGCTTGAGATGGACGGCGCAGGCTGGTTCGATGGTCCGGAGAACGTCTACGGAACCGAAGAACAGTATATGGGCAACTACTATCATAACGAGCAGGTTTATGACATTGTCGTCCTCACTCCGGAGGGGGAGGAGCTGAGCCGCACCCCCCTCGATCTTGACACCGCAGACGTCTGGCTCAACATCTTTAATGTCGCCAAGGATCCCGATGGCAATCTCATTGTTGTCATGGATACGACCCTTCAGGCCGTTGCGCCGGACGGAAGCGTCGCCTGGTCGATGCAGACCGACAACTTCATCAACTCCATGGTCACCCTGGCCGACGGCAGTGTCGCGGTCATGCTCAGCGGCGACAAAGGTCCCGAGCTTCGTCCCATCGACTGGGAAAAGAAAGAACTCGGCGAGAGCTTCCCGATCCCCGATTCCGCCTGGTCCCTGTACCCCGGCGACGACAGTTACGACTTTTACTATACCAGCGGCATGTATCTCTACGGTTTCAAGCTTGGCGGCGAAGAGCCGGTCCCGGTCCTGAACTGGATGAGCTGTGATATCAATGGCAATACGGTGGCCGGTCAGGCACTGAATATTTCTCCCGACGGCACCATCACCGGTGTCACCACGGACTACACCGGCGGCAGCGTTGACAGTCAGATCTTCACCCTGACCCGCGTCCCGGCCGATTCCCTGCCGAAGAAGCAGATTCTGACCGTGGCCCAGCTGGAATACACTCCCGATTATCAGCTTACCAACCGCATGGTCCGCTTCAACCGCACCCATGACAACGTTCGCCTGGAGTATCTGGACTATTCCCAGTACAATACGGAGACTGACTTCTCCGCCGGCATCACCAAGTTTAACACCGAGGTTATGGCCGGCAGCCTCCCCGACATCATCCCCACCAATCAGATCGCCTACCGCCAGATCGCGTCCAAAGGCCTGCTGGAGGATCTCTACCCCTATCTGGACAAGGATCCGGAACTGAAGCGGGAGGACTTCTTCCCCAATCTTCTCTCCGCGCTGGAAGTCAACGGCGGCCTGTATCAGATCGTCTCCGGCTTCTCTGTTGAGACGCTGTGCGGCGCGGCCAGCATCGTCGGCGATACACCGGGCTGGACCTACGCCGATTTCAATGCCGCGCTGGAACAGATGCCGGAAGGCTGTACCCCCCTGGAGCCCTACGTCACCCGGGATCAGGTCATGAGCTCGCTGCTTTACGCGGATATGGACAGTTTTGTCGACTGGACCACCGGGAAGGTTAACTTCGAAAGCGACAACTTTAAGGAGCTCCTGGAATTTGTCAAGCAGTTCCCCGCGGAATACAACTGGGATGAACATGACAATTCCGAGAGCACCCAGGACCTTCTCCGTCAGGGGCGCCAGATGCTGACCCAGACCTACCTCTACGGTCTTGATTCCATTCTCTGGAACGGTGCCAACTTCGGCGGCAAGGCCACCTATATCGGCTGGCCGTCAAGCAGCGGCGTCGGCAGCATCATGCGCTTTGAAAACGGCTTTGCCATGAGTAAAAACTGTGCCGACAAGGACGCCGCCTGGGAGTTCCTCCGCTCCATGCTCACGGAATCCGGTCAGACCGGTCAGTACAACATTCCCTCCAACCGCAATGTCTTCAACAAGCAGCTGGAAGATTTCATGACGCCGAAATACCGCAAGGATGCCGACGGCAACATTCTTCTGGATGAAAACGGCGAGAAGATCGAGGAAAGCCGCGGCGGCTGGATCGACGACAGCGGTGTGGAACACCACATTTACGCCATGACCCAGGAACAGGCGGATGAAGTGCTCTCCATCATCGAAACCTGCACTAAGGTCGCAAGCTATGATACCAGCATCTATGACATCGTCAACGAGCAGGCCCAAGCCTTCTTCGCCGACCAGAAGAGCGTCGATGAAGTCGCCCGCCTGATTCAGAGCAAAGCGAACATCTATGTAAACGAGCAGCGCTGACCCCCCGCCCCCTTCCGTTTCTGCCGAAAGGCGGGATCTGCAGGAGCCGCGTACACGTTTGCGATGCAGGAAAAAGCCCATTCCGATTACATTCGATCAGAATGGGTTTTTTCTTGCGTGACTATTGATTTCTTTTCGGTGATGCGATACAATAGAAGCACCAGATTACAGGAGGCTGAAGAGATGAGCGACGAATTCGGAAGCGATTTTATCACCATCGTAGACGACGACGGCCAGGAGTTCGAGCTGGAAGTGATCGAATCCATGGACTATAACGGCCAGACCTATATGTCCTTCCTCCCTGCGGATATGAAGGAAGACGATCCTGACTACGGCTTCATTCTCCTGCGTGTTGTGGAAGATGAAAACGGCGATGAGGTCTTTGAATCCATCGACGATGAAGCAGAGCTTCAGGATGTCTATGAGCGTTTTATGGCGCTCCTCTACGACGACGAAGACGAGGAAGAATCATCTGAAGAATAATTTTTCTGCTGTGTCCGTGTAGTCTTTTCAGATTTCACGGCCCATGAAACCCACATCTCTTATAAGGGATGCTGATTTGAATCTGCGGATTGCAGGCCTCCCGGAGACTTGTCCCGGAAGTTGGAAGCAGTGAAACAGAACTTAGGCAACCCACCTGCTCATTTGTGCAGGTTACCTATGGGCCGGCACGGCATAAGCGGGCGCCCCCCGGAGAAATCCGGAGGGCGTATTATTTTGCCTGAAACTCACTGCATGAACTTGTCGATGGCATCGTTCAGGGCGCGCAGCTGCTCTTCGGTGTTGGCCCCGTCCTCGCTGATGCAGTGCTCAAGGTGGTCCTTCAGAATGACCTTCGCCGTGCTGCTGAGGGCCGAGCGTACCGCGGCAAGCTGGATCAGGACCTCCGTGCAGTCCCGGCCGCTCTCCACCATGCTCTTGACCGATTCCAGATGGCCGATGGCCCTGGCAAGCCGGTTCACCACCGCCTTGGTCTGGGTATGCGTATGGCTGTGTCCGTGGTCATGGTCATGCGCATGCTCCGGCGAGATGCTGCCGTCCTCCAGATGCTGATGCCGGTGTACGGTGCCGTCCGCGTGGCGGTGGTAGCCCTCCGGAAGCGGTTCCTCCGCCGGGATGTTGGTTTTTATTTCCATTTGATTGTCCGATTTCTGTATCATATTCTCTCCTGAAAGCCCGGCAGATCCGCATATTCGGCTGCCCAGGCCGCAACCGCATCCGCGGCTTCGTGCTTGGCATCTTCCGTGATGATGAGCAGCTCCGTCTCCGGGTCTCCGGCCAGCCGCTCAAAAAGGCGTTCGGAAAACTCCGTGAACCTGGTCCCCGGACCGAGGAGGCGCCGCATCTGCTCGCTGTCCTCCCGGCTCTTAACCACACCGAGAATCGGCAGCTCGGAGGCCAGAAGGCTCTCCAGCGCATTGCGAAACTGCGGAATGATCAGGTCGATTCCCCCGATCTCATCCAGTACCGCAAAGGGGTACCAGCTCGCCTCGTCCAGCAGCCGTACGCCGAGAGATCGAAACACCTCGCTGTCATGTGCCGGCGGAAAGTGCCTCATATCGAGAAACAGTTCCCGCTCCAGTCCCTGTACGCCGCCCGCCGCGGCGGTCGGGATCATGGCACAGCCGAGCACGCTCCCGTCCGGCGCTTTACAGAGCTCCGTACAGAAGCCCCCGGCGTTCTGAAGGCCGCTGCCGAGCTGCTCCCGGATCAGCCGGCTCTTCCCGCTGAAGGCCGGACCGCTCAGGAACAGGTGTCGCTTCATTTTCCGTCGCCCCCGAATCTTTCGTTTGCCTACTTGCTTCTTCCTGTATCTTTGTATTATAATGGATTAATCCGCATCCGTCAAATAAAAACAGCGGCCGCGGACGGAGGAAAGCATGAGAAGAAGACGTCCCGGAAAACTGAGATATCTTATCATCGGCGCCGCTTTGATCATCGCCCTGATCGGCATCATCCGTATGACCCTCCCGGAACCGGTGCCGGATGAGCATGCCGGACAGGTCTATCTGAACGATGGATTTGATATGGTCTGGATTACGCCGTTTGAAAATGTCCCGGTAAACACGCTGAAACCGGAGGACTTTCGCACCACAGACGAGATCCCGACCTATACCGGCTCGGAGTATACCACTTATGTCGGCATCGACACCTCCGAACACCAGTGGGAAGTCAACTGGAACGCCGCCGCTCAGGTTCTGGACTTTGCCTATGTCCGGCTGGGCTACCGCGGTTATACCGAGGGCGGGCTCTTTCTGGACCCCTGGTTTGAGACCAATCTGGCCGGTGCCTCTGCCGCCGGGCTTGATACGGGGGTTTATTTCTTCTCGCAGGCGACCAACGTCAGCGAAGCCATCGAGGAAGCCGAGTTTGTCATCGATCATCTCCGGGGCTTCCGTGTGAATCTGCCGATTATCTATGACTGGGAAAAGATCGATGAGGAACAGGCCCGTACCACCGGTCTGGGCGATCTGACGCTGACCGACTGTGCGGTGGCCTTCTGCCGCACCATTGAGAACGCGGGTTATGACGCCGGCGTGTACTTCAACCGCTATCTGGGTTACTATGGCTTCGACCTTTCCCGCCTGACGGACTATGCCTTCTGGGTGTCCGTCCCCGGTGATTTCCCCGATTATTATTATGCCTGCGACTTCTGGCAGTGCAGCTTTGAGGCCTCGATCCCCGGCGTAAGCGGAAACGCGGACCTGAATCTGCGCTTCGTGAAAAAGTGAGCCCGTGACCGCCCGCTCCGGCGGAGATTTCGCTGTTTTTTTCAGGAATTCGATTTTTTCTATTGCAATACGTTTCAAAATGTGCTATTATACTTGGGCTGTCGGAAATGACAGTCCGAATATCCGGGTGTAGCGCAGATGGTAGCGCGCTTGAATGGGGTTCAAGAGGCCGCTGGTTCAAATCCAGTCACTCGGACCAGGTTTAAGGCTTGAAACGTATCGTTTCAAGCCTTTTATTTTTCTTCCTTGACTTTCAATCGCAAGCAGGGTAAAGCCTAATCTCTGAAACCGTCACTGAAAAGGAAGGAGTGGCCTTATGAGTGAGAATGAACGTGCCGTAAAAGAAGCTGTCACTTCCTCCAGAATCGAAGGCTATGAGATTGATGTGGAGTCGGAAAAGCTCTGTATGATGCTCGCAGAAGGATTAATCACCCAGACAGAGTATATTTCAAGAGTTCTTCAGATGTCTGAGGCGGTGATCGCTTGAGTTACAGCATTGAGTCTCTATCCGATGCCTGTTATCCTGGGACGAGTTGCTTGATTAACAAATTTGATATACGAAATGAGAAGCAGCTCGCATTTGTCGAAAGCAGAATTGTCATAGGAAAAACTGAAGAATTACACAAGAATCCTTTCTCCGGGAACTTTGATTTTTCATTATAAAGCTATTCATCGCTTCCTCTTTGAGGACATCTATGATTGGGCAGGAGAAGTTCGCACGATTGATATGTCCAAGAAGGGGACAAATTTTACCAAAGCATCTCAGATTGAGGAAATGGCAGGACGTATTTTCGGCAGACTGAACCGAATGAACAATTATGTCGGCTTGGATCATAAATCGTTTGTTGATGAGATTACGGACTTCTATTGCAGTACCAACATGCTTCACCCCTTCCGCGAAGGGAACGGGCGAACGCAGCGAGCATTCCTGCAGCAGCTGGTCCAAAATGCAGGATATGAGATTTCTTTTACCATGATGGACCCGGACGAACTGATGACTGCAACCATACAGGCTGCTAATGGCGTGACAGACAACCTCCATAGCATTTTGATGAAGCATATTAACCGGCGGGAGAATTGAACCATATATGATTCCAAACACATTACGTCTTAATCGGTTATCTTTTGGCTGTTCTGCTACTGGTACCGGGGGTACAGTGACCTTGTCCCCAATGTGGATTCAAATTCAATCACTCGGACCAAAACGAGGCTGTCTTAAGAGGCAGCCCCCAAGTCACAAAAAGTGTAAAATAACGGCAGCCGGCTCTGTACAAGAGTCGGCTGTCGGCATATAATTTGGTTGTGAATCAAAATCATAAGCAGGTAGATTATACGCCCTATGAGACGGGGCGTCAACTGAAACTACCGATTGAGACAGAAATATTCATAGCAGCAGATAATCCGGTGAGATTGGTAAGCGCCGTAGTGGACAAGGATGGATATCAGCAAGATCGAGCGCTCCTACTCCCGAGAAGGGAGAAACGAATATCCACCGAGGATTCTGCTTAAAATATTGATCTATGCATACATGCGGATGATCTACAGTTCGAGAGAGATCGAGCAAGCCTGCCGGGAAAACATCTGCTTCATGTATCTGCTGGGGGATCAGGCAGCACCGGATCACAACACGATTGCAAGATTCAGAACGGGTCCACTGAAGGCCGTAAAGCAGGAATTGCTGGAGCAACTTGTGAGAATGCTGGTAGAATGGGGCTATGTGAGTCTGGCAACCGTATTTATCGATGGGACAAAGATTGAAGCCAACGCCAACAAATACACATTTGTATGGAAGAAGGGCGTGGAGAAATCAGTAACGAGACTTCAGACGCGGATGAGAAAAGAACTGCCGCAGTTGATCGAGAATGCAGGTATAAAGTGGCATATAC
>JAGAFT010000121.1 GCA_017627975.1 Oscillospiraceae bacterium | reverse complement strand
GGTAAAGGGTCGAAGTCTCTGCTTCCTCTCAGCCTTGCGGCTCCCCTGTTTTTATTAATTCTGCATTATTGCACTTTTCTGCATCCCTGTCAAGCAATACCTGAAAATCTTTATGCGGCTCTGTGCAGGTTAGTCAATCATCCTTTAGAGCCTGGGAAAGTAAAAAACGGTCTTAGGATGGAAAAGAAAATATCAGGTTCGCGGACGAACCTGATACCAATGAACTCTCGCTTTCCTACGCCGGCATTATCCGGATCAGGTTCCATGGTGTTGGAGATCAGTTACTCCATCTCAGCCGGGAAAACCCAGCGCCCATCTCAATTGTGCCGCTATTGTAGTCCATAGAGGCAGTCTTGTCAAGAGAATGTTTCAGACACGGTTATGAGTCTGCTCTCAGCCGGATTTCTCTCCGACCGAGAGCAGACCAGACATTACGCCTTTTTCCGGTTTACCAGTTTTCCGATCAGCATGATCACAGCAAACACGATCAGGTACCAGAAGTTCTCCATCTTGTGCCCCACCAGGCAGGCATAGACCATGAAGAGCGAGCCGAGAATCGCCAGGGCCGGGATCACATAGCGGCGCAGCACGGTCTCTTCCGTCGCTTTGCGCATCCAGTTGACAAAAATCGGGATGTACATGGCGTAGATCGTGATGATGGGAAGTTCCGATGCGTCGAAGCAGAACGGGGCGCTCTCAAATACGGTGCCGGTGAAGATCTTTGCGCCGCCCCAGACCTCCAGCACGCTCACGAAGATGAAGTACATTCCCCAGAACGCGCAGAGGAGCAGACCGAAGATGGCGGAGTTGCCCGGCATGTTGGACTTCCGGCCCACTTCACCGAAGAGCTCCGGAGCTGGACCCTCGCCGCGGGCCGCCAGAGAGTAGACGCCGCGGCAGCAGCCGAGCATCAGGCCGTTCATCGTGCCGGCGCAGGAGATCGCCACAAAGAGATTGAGCAGGTTCCCCAGAACACCGCCGAAGATGTTGACAAAGGCCACCGTCGCGCCTTCCGCCATCAGCACGTCGACGGAGGCGCCGCCGGCCACGCCGATGTAGTAGCAGATATAGGTCGCGATAATGATGATGCCGCCGATGATCAGCGCCTTCGGGAGATTTCGCTTGGCGTCCTTCAGCTCGGAGTTGATGGTGGTGGCGATGATCCAGCCTTCATAGGCGAAGGCAGTCGCGCATACGGAAGCCAGCAGCGGCGATGCCGTGCCGCCCTGAGAAACGGAGCCTGTGGCAAAATTGCTGACCAGCATATGATTCGGTCCCAGCAGGCCTACCAGGATGCCGACCACCGCCATCAGGCCAAGCGGGATCAGCTTGATCACCGTGGTTGCCGCCTGAAATTTCCCTGCCAGCTTCGGCGACAGGGCGTTTATGACATAGGCGCACACCAGATAGACCATCATCAGCACCATGCACTCCGGCCCGATGACGCAGCCGCCCTCCGCCGCCGGGATCAGCATCGGCAGATCCGGCCAGCAGGAGGTGAGAAAGACCAGCGTATACCGCGCCGTGAGCCAGGCGAGGATCACGGTTAGGGTCGGATAGTAGATGATCGTCATGAACCAGCCGAGATAGTAGCCGTAGCGCGGCCCGACGGTCGCCTCGGCATAGTCGACGACGCCGTTGACCTTTTCGTACTTCTGCGCCATCGCGGCAAACGCGAGGATGCAGAAAATCATGATGAGGCCGCCGATGATCCATGCGAGGATGCCCAGCGGCATGTTACCCTCGGTCTTCTGCAGAATGGTCTGAGCCTTGAAGAACACGCCGGAGCCGATGACAATGCCCACCACCATGCAGATCGCGGTGAAGAGCCCATATCTGCGTTCAAGCTTGTTTTCCATACGTCCTCCTTAAAAAATATTTGCCTTTTTTACAGCTCTATTTTAACAAGAACTGTAAAAAAGGCAAGTAGCAGGATGGACTTTTTTGCAGAAGATTTTGGTTGTCCCGGTCTTTTTCAGTTTTTCAGGGCCCATTCGAGGCCGCGGGGGAGATATTCGTTCCAGAAGTCCCAGGTATGCATGCCGTGGCCGTCCTCGTAAAAGAAGTCCGCGCCCTCCGCTTCCAGGAAGCGCCGGAAGTCCTGGTTTACGGCGTAGAGGCTGTCCTCTCTGCCGATGGCCATGTAGATCTTCGGAAGCTCCTTGTCGGCCGCCTTGGCCTTGCGGTACAGGACCTCGGGATTATAGTCGGATTCCAGAAGCTTTTCCGGATCGCCGAACACATCCCGGACCATGGCCTCGGGCATGGTGCTGTTGCGCCGTTTTCCGAGTTCGGCAATCTCATGGATCACCAGGGCCGAGGAGAGGGCAATACAGGCGGAGAAGGTCTCCGGAAACTGCAGCGCTGTGTGGATCGCGCCGAAGCCGCCCATGGAGAGCCCCGCGATCATGGTGTTCTCCCTGTTCAGGCAGTAGCCGAAGGTGTCGCGGATATACTCCGGCAGTTCTTCCCCGACGAAGGTGGCATAGTTCCCGCCCTCGTATCCGCGGTCCAGATAGAAGGAGTTGCCCGTGGTGGGCATGAAGATCGCGAGATTATACTGCTTGGCCATTTCCTGGGCCACGCCGCCGTAGAGCCAGTCCGTGTCGGTTCCGGTCAGGCCGTGCAGCAGGATCAGAGACTTGGTGGGCCGGTCATAGTGCCGGGGATTCCAGATTTCTTCCATGATGAAATCATTGGGGATCACGAAACTGAAGTTCGTGTGCTGCATAATGCTGTCTGCGTGAAATTCCATTCTTCCGCTTGCCATAGATTTCCCTCCGTGAACAAAGATTACCGAAACAGTATAGCATCTTTTTTTCCATTCCGCCACTTGAACCTGAGGCCGCATCGTGATATTCTGTGCCAACAAGAACCTAAAACAAAGGAGAACCCAGATGAACACCTATACCTATACACCGAAATATGTCTGCTCCCGCGAGATCCGCTTCGGTCTCGAAGACGGGAAGATCCACGATCTCAGTTTCGTCGGAGGCTGTGACGGCAACCTCCGGGCCATCGGCAAGCTGCTGGAGGGAAAAGAGGCCGAGGAAGCCATCCGCCTCCTGAAGGGCAACGACTGCCACGGGCGCGGAACCTCCTGCGCCGACCAGCTTTCCCTCGCGCTGGAAGCCGCCCTCGAAGAAGAGCGGAGCGCCTGAAAAAACGACAGCCGACACTTCT
>JAGAFT010000120.1 GCA_017627975.1 Oscillospiraceae bacterium | reverse complement strand
TAAATTATATCTCGTAAGCATGAAATAGTCAATAATGAAATGTGGTATATTTGCAATGAAATGCGTCAAATTTCAAACTTATATGGATAATTGAATATCTCTTTTGTGTCAAACATACCTAAAAACGGAAATCGTCGTGTCTAAAGGTTGTCCGTGGTATCCGCAATCAGCAGCCATTCTATGTGACAGACGAGGACGGCGAGGAAACTGGCGAAGATGTTGCCCTTGACGATACATGGAACTATACCGACATTCTCTGGAATGGCATACAGGCAGAAAAAGTGCAGCGAGCTTTTGAGAAGCTGAACTACCGGGAGCAGACCTTACTTGAAAAACGGTTGGCAATCTGTATGACCTGCGGGCGTGTCGGCTCATGGAAAGGCCGTCCCACCTTTGAGGAACTGGCAGTTATGTTTGAGGGCAGCACTGCCAGCGGTGCGGAGCGAGCTTACCGGAAAGCGGTGGACAAGCTGACGGAGCTTCTGGTAGCCGATGGTGCTATTCATGCTGTAAGCTTGAAACAGAAATCTAAAACCAAGCACTAAAAGAAAATCGCCGCCGCAATCTACGAATACCAAGCAGACTGCGACGGCGAATGGGGCGAGATTTCATTTGATTTTGAGAATGGCACAGCGGAGATCCTCCGGCTTGCCGATTGGGACACGATGAAAACAAATCGCTTTGCGAACAAGGCAATAGCATTTCTTCTGAACTGTGAGAACGAGAAACTGCCAACGGAGACAATATTTGCCTTTGAATCTTAAACATATCAAACAGAAAAAACGCTGCAATTTCCATCACGTAAGGAGAAATTTGCAGCGTTTTTTCTATTTGCGGTTTTCTTCAATCCATCTTACAGCAAAATCTACCAGATCCCGCTGTTTCATCAGACGGATTGTGCCATTACCAAGCGATGCCTTGTGGATGGGACACGCATTTTCAAAAGCAGTTCCGATCTCATTAAAATCTTCACCATCTACAAAAAGTGTTTCGTACCGCTTCCAGACACGATGACCATTTTCCATGACCGCACTATGTTCGATACTGTTATGCTTACCGGGATAATCTGCCCGGACATCTGCCAGATGCAGCGATGTATTTTTGTCATATCCCACGCCAATCAATAAAACCAGGCCATCCAATTCATATAGTTTTCCAATAGGTGAGCCGTCTCCAAAAATATTGGAAAGGTCATGGGCAGCGGTCAAGTATTCAGCATACTTTCCCCATGCAGCCACAGAGCGGGCCGGATGATCGCTCCTTAGTGCGCCTGGCCATTTTCGGAACATTTCAGCAACGGCACCCATCGTGTTTGTAGGGGTAATCTCTTTGTTATATGCTGGCCAATTATCCCGTATCAATTGCCACCAATCTTCCGGTTCCTCCCAATGAACGCCTGTAGTGGGATCAAGGTTTTTCCATGATTGCGTAGGCATCATAATCGTTCCTTCGTTACCGACTGCTTCTATAAGTGCTTCGATTACCATCTGCGCTCCGCCGCAGACAAATCCCAAACTACTCAGAGAGGTATGAACCATGATCGTTTGTCCTTTACTTACCCCAACGCTGAGCAGCGCATCTAAAATATCTTGTTTTAATACAATTTTTCTTTCCATATGATAATCCTCCATTACTTCATGACGCTTCCAACTGGTTCATCCATTTTCGTCTGCGAAATACGATCAACGAAATGCCAAAGCGAATACACTCCTCAAGTGACAGTAGAAAATATACATAAGGAATGGACAACTTCCAGACGAATGCACTTAAAAGCCCCAAAGGAACACCAAAACACCATGTACCGACCATATCAATGAACATGACATATTTTGTTCGTCCACCACTTCGGATAATTCCGCCGCCAAGAATCATGTTGAGAACCTTAAACGGAACTACAACGGCATAGACATAGAGTATCTGTACGGTCAAGGATTTTACCACGTTATCCACCTGATAGATCCCCACATACACCTTACTGGTGAAAATTACGATGGTCGATAGAATTACCGAGCCAATCGCACCGTAGAGCATCAGCTTTTTCGCTGACCAATAGGCCTCCTCGTTTTCACCACTGCCCAGGTGTTTTCCGATGATCACACTTGCCGCTTGAGACAATCCGCACAACGCACCGATCACCAATCCCTGGATGGGATTGGTCAAAGTCATAGCAGCACTGGCATCGGTACTCATGTGCCCGTAGATGGTGGCATAGACATTTTCCCCCAGACTCCACACCACCTCGCATACCAGCAAAGGCAGCAGCATAGACCAATACTGCCCCCAATTCATTCGGAGTGTTGCAGTGGGTTCTCCTTCGTTGGATTTCAAAAGGAAACCGTTTTTGGAAAGCATTAGGAGCATCAGCAGAAAATTGGCACATTGGGAAATTACTGTAGCAAATGCCGCACCACGCACACCCATGGGTGAGATCCCCAGCTTGCCGAAAATCATAATGTAATTCAAGCTGGTATTCAACAACGCTGACAGAATGCTGGCATATAGGGGAAGCCGGGGCTTTTCCAAACAACGGAACAATGTGGAAAGAAGGGTTGCTCCAGCCATAGGAACAAAAGTTCCGGAAATCAACATCAAATATTCTGCTGCCGCCTGACGGGTCTGCACATCCCTGGTATAAGCTCCCATGATCTGATTCGGAAACAGGGTGCATATTACCATAAACATTCCGGCAATGCCTGCTCCCAGCAGCAAGTTTGTAAAGAAACTCCGGCGGACTTCGCTTCGGTTTTTCTGCCCCAGATACTGAGCAATCATAATTCCGGCAACAGCGCCAATGGCGGAAATCACCACAGAATAAATCGATGCAAATTTTCCTGCCAAGCCCACACCGGCCACATTGATTTCACCCAATTGCCCGATCATGATTTGATCTACCATGCTAAAAGAAGATTGCAGCATGGATTGCAATGCTACAGGAATTGCCAGGGTGCATACTGCTTTGAAAAAATGATCCTTTGTTTTCATAACACACATCCCAATTGATTTGTTTCCATTGTAGCAACCGGGAAGTGGAATTACAAAGGTTAAGTATGTAACTATTTACAAAATACGCTTTGTAGATTTGTGCAATTTTACTTATGTTCCTTCGTGCTTCTGCGTACAACTAAAGACACTGGCAATTTCACTTCTGTGCAGATTTCTTTACCTTCTCTCAGCTCTTTCAGCTTTCTAATAGCAATTTTTGCACGCAAAGCACCATCCTGTTTTATTGTGGTCAAAGTTGGAGTGACCATTTCACACATAGGCGTATCATCAAATCCTGCCACAGAAATATCCTCTGGCACTGAAAAGCCTTGCTCAATCAGGAAATGCATCAAATCTATAGCATAGTAATCTGAAACTGCAAACACAGCGGTCACCTGTTGAAATTTCTCCAAATTTGACAGATAAAACGACCATCTCTGTTCCTTTTGCATTGGGATCAGCAAAAGATCTGCCTTACCGGGGGCAAATCCCTTGCAAAAACCGCAGAAGCGTTCCATGTCCACGCAAATGTTATTATCCGAAATGCACAGAGCTGTTTGATGCCCTAATTCACGGAAATGGCATCCCATCTGATAGCCACCTTCAAAATTATCAATCGTGATGTTGAGTATTCGCTCCGGTTTTTCGCAAAAGCCATCATAAACCGCAAAAGGGATTCGCATATGATTACGCAGGTACATATAATCCGGATCGCAAAATCCAATCACAACAATCCCATCCATATTCCACATGGAGGCAAATCGAATGATTTCCTCAGCGCATTTGGCTTTTTTTACCATCATAAACCGTCCGCTGGATTCAATTTCTGTGGAAAGGAAGTTTAAGGAGGACGCAATGAAAAAATCATCCAGCGTGTGTCCCTCATATTTTTCGTGGTCATTGACAAAGACACCGATGATTTTGGAACTATTCCGTGCAAGGAGAATCCCTGCCATACTGGGAATGTACTGACGCTCCTCCAGCAAGGCTGTTACACGCTGAACTGTCTCATCGGAAACTTTATTTGTTTTACCGTGGATCACATTCGATACCGTAGCGGTGCTTAGTCCTAATTCCTCCGCAATGTCACAAATCCGCACACGTTGTTCCATTTTTGCTTTCCCTCCCATTTAGGTGATAATCTTCTTTTATTCTATTCATTTTACGCAGATAAGTCAAAGGTTATCCGCATAACCTAAACATGAAATAAAAAAGAACCACCCATAGAAATTTTTCTTTCCATGGGTGGTGTGATTGTTAAGTATCTAAAGAATTACATTCAGTTACAGTTTTCAAATAGGTTTCGGGATCGCCATTTAGTATCAGATCAGCGTATCCAACCGGGTCATTATAGATTAGATAATCCAGTTCTGACCGTTGATACATATTGTCGGCAACCTTGTTCTCGACGGCAATGGTATCAATCGCAATTATGCTGCCATTTGCAAATTTCAGTTCCACACAGGCAGTATCCATGTTGAACTCGCAGGAAATCAATCTATCCATAAGAAACCTCCATTCTGCGGGATGTTAGATCATCCCAAAATATTTGAATGCTTCTCGGATTGCTTTCTCTTTTTCTGGTGGACATTGTGGCTGTCTGGAATCCTCGGATTTCGGCAGATTATAGTTTTTGCCTACTTCCAACCCGCATTTTCTCTTTATCTGAGAAATATAAAGGCTGGACACCTTTAACCCGGTATGCTCCAACACATACTCCTTGATCTGCGGATAGGTAGCTCCATCTTGGAACTCCGACATATCCATATCTTCCAAAGAGAACTCAACCCGAATCTTTTTCGAGTCGACCTCGCCCTTGGAAAGCAAGACAACCGTCTCAACGTGCTCCGTGAAGGGGAACATATCTACGGGCTGGATCTTTTTCACCTGATAGCGCCTCTGCTCTGTCAGGATACCGAGATCACGGGCCATCGTCTCGGGATCACAGGAGATGTAGACGATCCGCTTCGGTTCGGTTTTCAGCAGAGAGGAGAGAAACTTTTTGTCACTCCCGGCCCTCGGCGGATCCATGAAAACGACATCCGGACGCATGCCGTCTTCCGCCATCCGCTTCATATACTCTCCCGCGTCCCCAGCGGTAAACCAGCAGTTCTTCAGGCCGTTCAGACGGGCGTTCACGATGGCGTCCGCCACCGCGTCCCGGTTCAGCTCCACCCCGATGACCTGCTTTGCCCGGTCGCTCGCGGTGATGCCGATGGTGCCGATGCCGGAGTACGCGTCAAGAACAATTTCGTCACCCTGCAGGTCCGCATAGTCCACCGCGGTCTGATAGAGGCGCTCGGTCTGAACGGGATTGATCTGATAAAAAGAGCTCGGTGAAATCCGGAAGCGTTTGCCGCAGAGCAGATCTTCAATATACCCGTCCCCCATCAGCACCTTCTGTCTGGGGCCTAGCACCACCGGGCCGAAGCGGTCGTTGATATTCAGTACGACCGTGGTAATCTCCGGGTGGAGTTCTTTGAGTTTTCTCACAAAGTGCTTCTGTGTCGGAAAAATCGGGGAAGCAGCAACCAGGACCACCATCACCTGGCCCGTCGAAAAGCCCCGGCGCACCAGGACATGGCGCAGCCAGCCGGTGGAGCTTCTCTCATCATAGACCGGGATTTTAAAGTCCGGCAGCATCCTTCGGATGTCCACGATGATCGCATCCGCTGTTGCATCCTCGATCATGCAGGAGTCAACCGGGACCACCCGATGGCTGCTGGACTGGTACACGCCGGAAACGATCCTGCGCCTTGCGTCCAGGGCAAAGGCCGCCGTAACCTTGTTCCGGTAATGGGTCGGGTTCTGCATGCCGATGATCTCCTCCACATGACCGAAGCGGCCCAGAAGGCGGATCTCCAGAAGCTGCTTATGGTGAAGCTGCTCTTCATACGTCATTCTCTGAAGCTGGCAGCCGCCGCACTTTTTATATACGGGACAGAGTTCCTTCTCGCTCAGACGAAACACTACCTTTCCATGTTAAGTATTGAGATCATTGTAACACAGAGACCGGACAATGTTCAATGAGCAATGTTCCGCGCCCCATGAAAAGGCGGGGATGATTCCGTTCCCGAACGCATTCTTCTTACTTTCCTTACATTCCCTTTGCAAACCGCTTGCGATATCATCAGGATTCGTGTATAATACCTCAGGTTTGGCACCCCTACCAAAAGGCAGAGGTTCAATGTCATTTCAGGACCGAGGCGTCCGGTAACGGCGCCGCACATTGACCCGGGGTCCCCGGGCAGTGATGAAAGGAGAAAAAAATGAAGAAAACGATTCTGGCACTCACCCTTGTACTCGCCCTGCTTCTGGCAGGCTGTGGAGGCACACCCGCCGCATCGCCGGCCCCGTCTACAGCACCTTCGGAAGCACGGGCGGAAGATTCAGCCGAGACCGTCTCGGAAGCCGCGGCGGCAAGCCCCCGCGCGGCAGCCAATGAGATCAGCATCGGCATCGCACAGGATTTTGACAGTCTTGATCCCGACTATATGACGGCGGCAGGAACCAAGGAAGTTCTGTTCAATGTGTTCGAAGGGCTGGTGAAGCCGAGTCCGGACGGAGAGATTATCCCCGCCGTGGCTTCGGAAGTGGTCAAGTCCGATGATGGGCTGAGCTATCAATTCACACTCCGGGATGGCGTGAAGTTCCACAACGGCGATCCGGTGGAGATGGACGATGTTCTATACTCCATTGAGCGCAGGTGGAAGGGGGAAGACACCGCGGCACAGCTGGGTGCCCTGTCCGTCATCGACAGCCTCAGTGCGGATGGGAACGTGCTGACGATTTCCCTCACGGAACCCAGCAACGAATTCCTTGCCGCCGTGATGAACGCATATATTCTCCCGTCCGATTATACCAAACAGGAGACCTCGCCCGTTGGCACAGGACCCTACCGCTTTGTCTCGCGCGCGGTGCAGGACAGTCTGGTGCTGGAGCGCTTCCCGGACTACTGGGGCACGCCGGGAAGACTGGACAAGGTCACGTTTAAGATTCTCGAGAGCGCAGACGGCCTGGTGCTTGGACTTCAGAGCGGCGCATTGGATCTCGTGGCGCATCTGAGCAGCGACCAGACCGTGCAGCTGGACCAGAATGAGTTCAACATTGCCGAGGGCAGCATGAACCTGGTACAGGCCCTCTACCTGAATAACGCCGAGAAGCCCTTCGACGATGTTCGTGTACGGCAGGCGCTTTGCTGGGCCGTGGATAAACAGGCGGTCATCGACCTGGCGTTTGACGGCTACGGAATTCCGCTTGGCACAAGCATGTTCCCGTCCTTCAGCAAATACTATGACGAATCCCTGACGGACTATTATACCCCGGACCTGGAGAAGGCCAAGGCTCTGCTCGCGGAGGCGGGATATCCGGATGGGTTTGAAATGACGATCACGGTTCCGTCGAACTATACACCGCATGTAAACACCGCCACGGTGCTGGTGGAGCTGCTGCGGGAAATTGGGGTCAAGGCAACGGTCCAGCCTGTAGACTGGGGCACCTGGCTGGAGGAGGTTTACTCCAACCGGAAGTTCCAGAGCACGGTGACAGGCCTGACCAGCGACAATATGACGGCCCGTAAGCTTTTGGAGCGCTTCGGTTCGACGGTCGGAAACAACTTTACCAACTACTCAAATGCCGAGTATGACGAGATTCTCGCAAAGGCTCTCAGCACGGCCGACGATGCAGAGCAGACCGAGCTCTACCGCCAGCTTGAGCGAAACCTCACCGAAAACGCGGCAAATGTCTATCTGCAGGACATGGCGGACCTCGTTGCGGTACGCAAAGGGCTTGACGGTCTCACCTTCTACCCGCTGTATGTCCTGGATGTGTCCCTGCTGGGCTGGAGCGCATGAGCGCTGCGCTGCGCTACGTCCTGAGACGCGTGCTCCTGCTGCTGATCACGATGCTGCTGGTGTCGCTGCTGACATATCTCGCTTTTGAGCTTGTCAGCGGCGATCCGGCCCGCACCATGCTCGGGACCGAGGCCACAGAGGCCCAGGTCCAGACGCTGCGGCACGAAATGGGTCTGGACCTTCCCTTCGCGGTAAGGTATGCCCGGTGGGCAGGCGGTTTCTTCTCCGGAAATCTTGGGGTCTCGTTCAGCTACCGGCAGCCGGTCTGGGACCTGATCAGCGGCAAGCTGGAGCTCACGCTGTGGCTGAGCCTGATGAGCTTTGTGCTGATCACGGTCATCTCCATTCCCCTTGGGATCTTCTCCTATCGGTTCACAGGCACGTTTGCCGGCTGGCCGCGCACCGTACTGAACCAGCTGTGCATGGCGCTGCCGCCCTTCTTCACGGGGATCCTGATGTCCTGGGGCTTCGGGATTGTGTTAAAAGTGTTTACCCCGGGGGATTTCCCGGGGCTTCGAAATGATTTTCCCGGTGCACTGCGCCATCTGTTCTTCGGTGCGGTTTGCCTCAGCATTCCCCGGATTGCCATGACGGTGCGAATGATGCGCGCGACGGTGATCTCGGAGATGAACAAGGCCTATGTCCGCACCGCCATCAGCCGCGGCAACGACCGGGCCGCCGTGCTGAACCGGCATGTCCTGAAAAACTCCATGGTCACGGTGGTGACCTTCCTGGGTCAGACGCTGGCCGAGCTTGTGGGCGCCGGGATCGTGGTGGAACAGGTGCTTGGCATTCCCGGGCTGGGTCGCTTCCTCGTGGCCAGCATCTCACACCGGGATTATCCCGTGGTATCGGCGATTGTGGTAATTCTGGCATTCTGGGTCGTGCTGGCAGGCACCGCCGCCGACCTTATCAGCCAGGGCATTGACCCACGGCTTCGTCTGAACACCGGGCGGAATCGGATCGGAGGTGCGGCATGAAAAAGAGAAGGCTGAATCCGTATCTCATTGCCGGACTTGTGATTACAGGCCTTATGCTGGCCGTCATTGCAGTCGGGATCTTCTGGACCCCCTATGTGCCCACCGCCATGAAGTACGGTCGGTTTCGGCCGCCCAGTGCGGCGCATCTCTTCGGAACGGACAACTTCGGCCGCGACATCTTCAGCCGCGTCCTGAAGGGCTCCGGGACCACCCTTGCCATCGCTCTTTCCACCGTGTCCATCGGGGCCGTGGTCGGAACCCTCGTCGGGGCTGTCACGGGATACTTCGGCGGATGGGTGGATGAGGCCCTGATGCGGCTCAATGACGCACTGACGGCGTTTCCAAGCTTCCTGCTGGCCCTGCTGATTGTAAGCCTCGTAGGGCCCGGGAAAAAATACAGCGTGATTCTGGCGCTGGGTCTGGTGTTTATCCCCAGCTTTGCCCGGGTCATGCGGGCGGAGTTTGCGTCCCTGAGGGGACGGAACTTTGTCACCGGAGCACGCCTCATGGGAGCCGGGAACACGCGTATTCTCTTTGTGCACCTGCTGCCCAACACCGTGCGCACCCTGCTGCCGGCCTTTACCATCGGATTCAACAACGCCGTACTTGCCGAGGCGAGCATGAGCTTTCTCGGCATCGGCGTCACGCCACCCGATGCGTCCCTCGGGTATATGCTCTCCGAGGCCCAGAGCATGCTGAAAACCGGCCCCTGGTATGCCCTCAGCACCGGCCTCACCATTGTGCTGCTGGTCTTCGGTGTGGGGCTCATCGGTGAAGGACTGCAGGTGCAGGACCGGGAGGTGGCCTGATCATGCTGGAAACTCGAGATCTGCATGTACGGTTTCACAACCGGGACCGGGACGCCGTCGGCGGCATCAGCTTTACCATTGCGGACGGCGAGATTCTCGGTCTGGTCGGGGAATCCGGCAGCGGCAAAACCGTTACCGCCATGAGCATCGCGGGACTGCTGCCACGAAAGCAATGCACGTATTCCGGAGATATCCTGCTGAACGGGCAGGACCTGCTGCATGCGGATCGCAGCCTGCTTCGAAAACTGCATGGCCGGGAGATCGGCGTGGTGTTTCAGGAACCGATGAGTTCCATGGACCCGCTGATGAGGATCGGCGAACAGGTCGGCGAGGTACTGCGCATCCATACGACGCTGAGCGCCAAAGAGCGAAAAGAGAAGGCGCTGCAGGCCATGGAGGCCGTTGAACTCAATGACGTGGAGAAGGTGTATCGCTCCTATCCCCACGAGCTTTCCGGCGGCATGCTGCAGAGAGCCATGATTGCGGCGGCCATTGTGATTGAGCCGAGTCTTCTTCTGCTGGATGAGCCGACCACCGCACTGGATGTCACGATCCAGGCGCAGATCCTGGAGTTGCTCAGGCGGCTCAACCGGGAACTCGGCATCTCCATGCTCTTCATCTCCCACAACCTCAAAGTGGTTCGGAAACTCTGTGGTCGGGTCGCGGTCATGCAGCGGGGTGTGCTGGTGGAAACCGGCGACACAGAACAGGTCTATACCAATCCGCAGCACTCCTATACCCGGCACCTCATCGAGGCGATTCCGTCACGGAAGCATCTCTCGGGTTCCGACCGAAAATAGGCTGACGATCATAACAGCCCTGACAGCAAGCTGTCAGGGCTGTTTTATGTTTCCGTGCTTTTTATTTGGCTTCGCGCCGACAGTCCGCAGGCGCCGGGCGGCTATGGAAGTTTTTTCAACCGCCGGAGGCTTCCGGCGCGAGGCCGGCAAGGAGTTTTTCCAAAGCCTTCGGATACTTTTCCAGCAGGGCTCCGCTGACGACTTCATCCAGCACAATGCCGTTTTCATCGACAAAATAGCTTGTCGGAAACATCGTGTTCGGAAGGAGTTCTTCCCGTCCCTCAAAGGGGGTAATGTTGAGATAGTCGACACCGGCGTTGTTCAGAATCGCCCTGCCCTCGGCCATGGTCTCCTCATCCTCCGCGTCAAGGCAGAGGCCGATGATCTGACAGCCCTTTTTCTCAAAGTCTTTTGCCATTTCGGCGAGTTCCGGCAGCTCATTCTTGCACGGATCACACCAGGTCGCCCACATGTTGATCATGGTGATCTTGTGACCGGAGAAGATTTCCTCACTTGTGACAGGGTTCCCCTCCAGGTCGGTGGTCTCAAAGGCAAGTTTTGAGCCTGTTTCCACAGGATCGGCGAGGGTCACACCGCCGGTGAGGGTCACACTGTCCGCCAGCTGATCTGTCAGTTCCAAAAGAGCTTTGTATTCGTCAAGATATACAGGATCCGGTTCCGTAACCCCCTGCAGCTCCATCAGCTTCAGGAAATCATCGAAATCAGTGCTGCAGAGGAAGTAGCGAAGCCCGTCCTTCTCGCTGATCTCCCGGTATTTCATGCTTTCATTGATGGCGACGACCGAAGCATAGAGGTCTTCATCCCCGCCGAAATCCTCCGGGCTCAGGTTCATCTCTTCCGTCAGGAACGTACGAAGCTCTTTTTCACCCCTGTCCCTGTTGATGCCGTAAACGGAAAAGAGGCTCCACTCTATCGCATCCGTCTTCTCGATAATCTCGTTCAGTTTTTCCAGGTCGCCGCTCATATAGGCTTCCATCTGTTCTTCCACAAGGGCGTTGTACTCGTCGCCCGGCATGCCGACATAGTTTGCGGCGGCCGTGACAATACCGCTGCCCGGGTTCACGCCTTCCCCGATATCGCTGAAGGTGATACAGCCTTTCGTATTCCCGAAGGCCTCCGGGAGGCGCATCTCGAATCCGCAATTCGGTGCCGTCCAGACGTCCGCATCGGTGTCGTTCGCGGCAGATGCCGGCACGGCAAGAGATGCGAGAAGAGTAAGCGCAAGGAGAATGCTGAGAATCTTTTTTATTCTCATAAACACTCCTTACCCCGCTTTCACGACGATGGTCAGGTCTCCCGGAACAGCAGGTGCCTCATACTCGGTTGTATCCTTGGCATAGCCCTCCGGGACCTTCAGCAGGTGCACCATATAGCTTCCCGGCGCCTCGTCAAACTCGGCGACGCCGTCGGCATCCGTCTTCCCCATCATGCACTGGATGTCGGAGCAGAACTGAATCGTTGCCCCCTGGACCGGGTTCCCGTCCTCATCCACACAGATGATGCGGTATGGGGTACCGTCCATGGAAGCGGGTGCCGCTTTTCCGGAGAGGTTCAGCGCGCCGACGTTTCCCATAAAGCTGGGCTGCTCGTAGCCGGAAGCGTCGCTTTCCTCTCCTCCGCTGAGCAGTTCCTGAAGCGCCTGCTCATACTTGTCCACCTGCGCGCCCACCACCGGGCTTCCGAGGATTCTGCCCTGGCTGTCGATAAAATAGCTCATCGGGAATCCCTCGATGTCAAACAGTTCATCGAAATTCGACGGGCAGGTGATGCTGGGATAGGTTGCGCCGGCATTCTGGAGAAGCTGTCGGGCCATGTCAATATTCTCCTGGGAATCACTGTCCCAGAGCAGACCTACGATCCCGCAGCCCATCTCCTGGAAACGTTTGTGAATCTGCGCAAGTTCGCCGAGTTCGCCCTTGCAGGGGCCGCATCCGGTCTCCCAGATGTTCAGCATGGTAATCCGGTTGGCCGCGAAGAGCTCCTCGCTGCTGACGGGATTGCCGTCAAAATCCTTGGTCTGGAAACTGATGCCGGTTCCGGCAAGATCGGCGTACGGATCCTGGGGTTCATAGTAGTCTGCACCGTAAATGATGTCATCCGTATATTCCAGCAGCTGGAAATACAGGTTGACCTCATCCTCGGTGAAACTGTCGGGCAGAGCGTTCGCGCCGACGGAAACATAGTGGGTATAGGCGCCGACCGTGCTCACTTCATAGACCTCTGTGCCCGGAATCATTTCGGAAAGCTCCGGATCATTCAGGACACTCTGGTCACAGTCTTCCCGCACACACAGGAACGTCAGATACGGGGCATAGCCTTGCGGGTCAAAGACTTCCTGGTCCCGTTCAAAAGCCAGCTGGGTCATATAGACGCCGGATTTGTAGCCCAGCTCCTCGGCAAACAGGACGTTGACAATCCCGATATCGTTTGAGAAGCACTCCCAGGGCATGTGAAGGGTCAGTCCGGTCTCAGGAAAAGCCATATCCAGCTTCTCCCCTTCGTATTCTGCAAACGCGGCGGTGCTCAGAGATGCAAGCATCATCACCGCAAGCAGAATGGCAAGCAGTTTCTTCATGTTCTTTCTCCTTTTTCATTATAATAATTTCAATGGGACGGCGAGAGTATAGTCGTGGATCTATCACACGACTGTCACATAATCAGGTCTTCACCGCATCTTCTCTCCGGTTCTGCATTTTAACACAGAAAACAGCCGAAAACAACAGCCTGTGAAGCTGCTTGCACGGAGACTTCCGGTGTGTTAGAATCATACCCATGGAAGCGGATGCAAGAGGCAATCCGAGGACCGGGAAACGGTCCCGCGTACATGCCCTGCATGGAATGCTTCAGGCGTTTTTCTGTGATCAGACGGAAAAACCTGAAGATGATACTCCGGTGAAAGTGAGGTATAAGCGTTTATGGCTGATCTGTTCGACTATCTGAAATGGCGTTCGGATGTCCCCTTCTCCATCTCACCGTTCAACGACGTGGATAACCTCATCCTCGCCGAACTTGCCTACTCGGATTTTTCATCCATTGTTCCTTCGGACGGCAAGCCGCTTCCCCTGACAGAGGTCTGTGAACGTTTTTTTGAGGCGCACAGCAAAGAAGAGATTCTGAAAAACACGTCTTTTACCGCCAAAGCGCCTCTTTTGATGGAGTCTATGGTCACGGGCAGCAGATTCGGAACCATGCAGCTCTGCCGCTATGTGAATCATCTCGATGAAAAAAAGACCGCCCAGATGTCAGCCGTTACTTACCTGCTCGATGACGGCACCGTCTATGTGGCCTTCCGCGGTACCGACAGCACCTTGATCGGCTGGAGAGAGGATTTCGACATCGGCGTTCTGACAGAGACCCGAGGCCAGCTGCTTGCGGTTTCCTATCTGGATTCGATTGCGAACGTGTCCGATCTCCCCATTCGGGTCGGCGGTCACTCCAAAGGCGGTAATTTCGCCGTTTATGCCGCATCCTTCTGCAGCTCTGAGATTCAGGACCGGATTATAAGCGTATATTCAAATGACGGTCCCGGCTTCCGGAAGGAAATAACCGAGACTTCGGGATACCTGAGAATTCTTCCGAGAGTGTGTAAAATCGTTCCCGATACCTCCATGATCGGTATGCTTCTCACAGACAAAGCCGCCCGTCTGGTTGTCAGGAGCGGTGCGTTCGGAATTCTGCAGCACGACGCCTTCAGCTGGTCAACCGAAAGAGACCGTTTTGAACCGGCCGAACCATCCGATCTGGGGAAACTCTTCAACACGGCTCTCGCCTCATGGATCGACGAAATGGATGACAACTTCCGCAATTCCGTTATAGATACCATTTTTGATGCGTTTGAAGCGACCGGAGCAGATACCTTCCACGAGATTGCCCAGCAGAAATGGAAATCCGCAGAGGCCGTGCTTGGCTATCTATTAAAAATATCCAGAGAAAAGCAGGGGGAACTGTTTCAGCTGGCGGGAAGTCTGCTCAAAAACGGCGGACAGGCAGCCCTGTCCCAGCTTCCGGAGCTGTTTTTCTCTAAAGATGACGCATCCGACGAATCCAAAGACTCCGACCGGAAAAGTGAATAAACAGGGTGGATGGAATCATCATATTACAGGTGCTGCTTTTGTCAATTCTCCGAGCGAAAAAGCGCCAGAATCTATCATGATACAGTGCCTGAGACGCTTTCATAACAGCGTTGTTTTTTCTGCTGTGGTTCCGGAAAGTGTCCTTTCCCTCTCCCGCCCGGATCTTGAACTTTATCCGTCTATCCTGTATAATAATTGAAAGCGTTATCCTTTGTGAATGATAAGAAGTAAAACACGGAAGCTGGAATAAGAGAAGTGGAAATCGAAACAAAAAAGGCAGAATTAGATCACGGCGGCGCAGCCGATTTATCCCGTTCCGCCGGGGCCGACAGCACAAGCGGGACCGGGGACGATCAGAACCGTCTGGTGCTGGAAGTCCGTCATGTCTCCGGCGGGTACCGGGACGGCGGCCTTCTTTCCGGTAAAGGCCAGTATCAGGAAGTCCTGCATGATGTGGATTTCGTGGTGCGGCACGGCGAGATTCTCGGGCTGGTCGGCGAGAGCGGGACGGGAAAAACCACACTGACCCGGATGATTCTCGGCCTGTTGGAACCGGAGCAGGGTGAGATTGTCCACTACACCAAACGGCCGCAGATCATCTTTCAGGACCCGTACAGTTCCCTGAATCCGGCTTACTCTGTGGAGTGGGCCGTGGAAGAACCCCTGCGAATTTTCGGCAAGTACGACGCGGCGGAACGGAAGCGCCGGGTCCATGAGATGCTGGAGCGGGTGGAGCTGCCCAGGGAGTTCTGGAGCGCGAAACCGGATGAGCTCTCCGGCGGCCAACGCCAGCGCGTCTGCATTGCAGTGGCACTGATCCAACGGCCCAGGTTTCTGATTGCCGATGAACCGGTGAGCGCGCTGGATGTGACGATCCAGGCACAGATCCTGAAGCTGCTTCGTCAGCTCCGGGACGATCTGGACCTGAGCTACCTGTTCATTTCCCATGACCTGAACGTGGTGTATCAGCTCTGTGACCGGGTGCTGGTCATGAAGCAGGGGCGCATCGTGGAACAGGGCACCGTGGATGAGGTCTACGACCATCCGAAAGAAGACTATACCCGGCGGCTTCTGGAGGCAGGACTGTAAGCAGCGAAGAGGAGCGTGATCACTGATGACCATTCGGTATATTGCGGACATGCACTTCGACCATGACAGCATCATCGCCTATGACAACCGTCCCTTCGACAGTGTGGAAGAGATGAACGAGACGCTGATCACGAATTGGAACCGTGTCGTTACCGCCCCGGAGGACCTGACCTGGATTCTCGGGGATTTCTGCCTCGGGAGTGTGGAACGCTGGAGCGAGCTGCTCTCCCGCCTGAACGGACGGAAGGCGCTGATTCTAGGGAATCATGACAATCCTGACGTGGTCGGTACTGAGGCAATCCGGTCACAGCTGGAAGACATCGCGGATTATCGGGAGATTCTGGACCTGGGACGGCATGTGGTGCTTTGTCACTACCCCATTCTGACGTTCCGGGATCATTATTTCGGCTGGTACCATCTCTATGGCCATGTACACAGCTCCTATGAGTGGAACGTGACGGAGAACGCCAAGCGCCTGCTTCAGCGGCTGTATGTGCGTGACGATGTATGCCGTATGTACAACGCCGGAGCGATGATTCCGGCCATGGCCTATACGCCGAGAACCCTGGATGAGATCACCGGTGTTTCCTCCGGAACAGCATCCGATTGATTTGCACCGTCCCCGGGCATCTCGGTAATTGACCGTTCCGCAGCGCTCCAGGCTGCTGCAGGCCTGATAAAAGTGCAAAAAGTGCCCGGGGACTTGATCCGTTCCCCGGGCACCGGCGATTCTGCGTCCGATTGATTCTCATACCTTCTGTGCCGTGAATCGGCACAGTCGGTCCTTACCACTGAAGCTCTCTTCCGAAAATTCTCTGATATTCTTCTTTCGTTACGACACGGTCACTGGTTCCGAAGGCTTTGGCAAATTCCGCACCTTTGTCCAGGGGGACCGGGGCGATTACGCTGCCGTCCCGCCGAACCAGCCAGTACTCGTTTCTGCCCTCATCCATGACCAGAATACCGCCGGACACTTCATCCATGTACTCATCAAGCAGTTCTTTCATTTGTATTACCTCCTGTTTTTCTGTCATTTCTTTTTTGTGGTCACATCATAACACAGCAAACGTCACAGTACTGTCACAGCCCTTTAGCGGAACACACAAAAAAGAATGTCCGTGTATCATGGATACAATATAACATGCAAACCAGTCTTTGTAAATCAAATTATGGGCGATGGGCGGGAAGTATAAAAAGGTTTTCTGCCCAAAAACGGTCATCTTTATTCCGATAAAATCTCGCTCTGTCCTTTCCGGCGAAGGAGCATCAGCCCCGGCAAAGGCCGATCTTTTGCCGGAACAACAGCTGTAGTATTGTCATTTTAAACAATTATTCTTCTTTATATTTGTCTCTTATGCACAAAACTTTGGTTGGATTTGCTCTTGTTTTTTTCTTTCAAAAGACTAAAATATAGCCTCAAAATACCGGAGACGGTCTTGCGTCTTTAACCCAATTCGAATTTTACCGGTATTGGAAAGCTGATTCATCCATGATAAAAGATATGACAACAGGTTCGCCTTTGAAGTGCATTCTGCGCTTCTGTATTCCGCTGCTGATCGGGAATCTGTTTCAACAGTTTTACAGTGTCGCCGACAGCATCCTTGTCGGCCGTATTCTGGGCCTGAATGCCTTTGCCGGTGTCGGCGTCACCGGGGCTTTGAATTTCCTGATTATCGGGTTTGCACTCGGTGTCTGCTCCGGCCTTTCCATTCCGATCGCCCAGAGCTTCGGGGCCGGAAGGACGGATATCGTCAAGAAGCGCAGCGCACAGCTGGTCTGGCTCGGGTTCGGGATCTCCGTCGTTATCCAGGTCATTTGTTTCTTCTGGACGGATGACCTGCTTCGTATGATGAATACACCGGTGGAAATCTTCGACGATGCGTATCGCTATATCTTCCTCATTTTCATGGGCGTCGGAGCGACCATGCTGTACAATCTCAGCTCTGCTGTGCTCCGCGCGCTCGGCGACAGCCGCACTCCCCTGCATTTCCTGGTCGGCGCGGTTGTGATCAACGTCTTTCTGGACATCCTGTTCATGAAAGTTCTGCATGCCGGAGTGGAGGGCGCCGCCTGGGCAACCATCCTGTCACAGCTGGCATCCGGCCTTGCCTGCGTCTTTTATATCATCAAAAAGATTCCGTTCATGGACATCCACCGCTCGGACCTGCGTCCGGACTGGAAGAGCATGCGTCTCATGCTTCGGATCGGCGTTCCGATGGGTGCACAGTTTGCCATCACGGCCGTTGGCTCCATCATCATGCAGAGCGCCGTGAACGGGCTGGGCGCCACCGCCGTGGCAGCCGTCTCAGCGGCATCGAAGGTGCATAATATTGTTGCCGCCCCGCTCGAAAGCTGCGGCATCGCCATGGCAACCTATTGCGGCCAAAACCTCGGCGCCGGCGAGATCGACCGGATACGCCGCGGAGTCCTGAAAACGACTGTCGTATCCATGCTCTATTGCGTCGCGGCCTTCCTCTTCAACTATGCGTTTGGACAGAAAGTGGCTCTGCTCTTTGTGGACGCCTCCGAGATCCGTGTTCTCCGTCAGGCCCAGCAGTATCTGGTGGCCATGAGTGCGTTTTATCCTACACTTGCCATTATTTTCATTTTCCGCAACGGTCTTCAGGGAATGGGATACTCCGGCGAGGCCATGCTGGCGGGTGTCTCCGAGCTGATCGCGCGCGTTCTGGTTGCATTTATGCTGGTCGGAAGAATCGGTTTCAATGGTGTCTGTTGTGCCAACCCCGCCGCCTGGGTCTTTGCGGATGTGGTTCTGCTGGTGCTTTATTTCCGTGAGATAAGGCATATTCGTTCCATGAAAGCCGCCGGGCTGCAGCCGGAAACCGTTCAAACAGGGTTCCGCCGGAAACTTGCCTCTGCGCACAGCTCTCACTGACAGCTCCCGGATGGTGCCCATGATTTCACCGTCCCTGCAGTCAAGACTGCTTTTCCCTGCGAAGAACCCGTGCGCAACTTGATCCCGCCTGTGAACGTGGAGGGTATAAAATGGAACAACTGATTGTCTGCGCAATTCTCTCCTGCTATGCAGTTTATGTGGATCTGTGTGCCGCGATTCTGCGCAGCAGCGGTGACATCTACCAGACCGCGCCTATGACGGTCTGGGGTGTGATCATCAGCATCGCTGCCATTGTCGAAATCCTGCTTACATTTCGCTCCCAGATTAAAGCCGCCGCCAAAGAGCTGAAAAGCCGTCGTCGGGGCTCATAAAGCATTACTCTGCACATCATGAGAAGCAGCCTTCCGTGCCTGGAGGGCTGCTTCTCACTGTTTTGTTCTTATTTGATTCTGAGCTCCCGCTCATTCTGCCGGATCAGTTGTCCGAGCGATCCCCCATCGCCCCGCTCTCGCCGTTTTCGGCCTCGGCAGGATCGCTTTCGTACAGCCGGCCTTTTCTGATATTCCTCAGCATGCGGCGGAACGCAGAGCAGGCCGTCATAGGCCAGAAGCGGGATTCCAGATCTTCGTCGACCCGGCACGAAACGACATGCTCCTCTCCGTCCCTCGAATAGCGGGCCGTAATCCGTTTCTCTTCAAAATGAATATCGATGTCCCGGTACCGGATATGCGCAAGAAAGAGCATCACTTTAAGGAAAAACATGGGGGTTGCATAGTAATAGGACGCATACAGGATATATGCCCCCAGCATAGCCAGGGGGATCAGCTGAAAACCCATTCTGTTCACCAGCCCCTCCCGGAATCGAAGATCTCCTGCTCTCTGCAGGCTGTCGTTTCAAAATATCGGATTGCTTTTGCCTGTTTACTCTACTATAACAGAGGATTCATTCCTGCGCAAGAGAAATCTCGTGAGGGCATACGATCCGCTTCACGAGCCTGCCCGACTTTACGGGGACAAATAATCTTACTGTTTTCTGTTCTTCTCATACAGGATCCAGAGGCCCTTGAGAAGCAGGTTATCGTCCTGAATGACGGGATGTCGGCACTGCGGGACGATGGCCGAGCACAGGGACCCGGTGGCAACAACCTTACAGCGCAGCCCCAGCTCCTGCTCCATCCTCTCGATCATCCCGTCGATCATCGCCGCCGTTGCAAAGATGGCGCCGGAGCGCATGGCATCCACGGTATTTGTGGCGATCACTTTCTTGGGCGGGGTCACGGAGATGTCCGGCAGCAGGCTGGTTCCCGCAGACAGCGCCTGCAGGCCGAGCTCAACACCCGGAATGATGATTCCGCCCCGATAGGTCCCCTTCTCATCGACGACGGTCATCGTAGTAGCCGTTCCCATATTGAGGACGATCGCCGGTGTACCGTAATACGCAATGGCCGCCACACTGCCCACCACCAGGTCCCCCGCCAGTGTCGACGGGTCGTCGATCCGTACATTCATTCCCGTCCTGATGCCCGGTCCGACCACCATGACGTTCAGTCCGGTCAGGTGGTATATCGCCTCACACAGCGCTTCCGTCACGGTCGGCACCACCGAACAGATAATCGCGCCCTCCAGCCGTCCGGGAGCAATGTCATAATAGTCCATCAGCTGCCGCAGCTGGATCCCGTACTCCGCAGCGGTGTATCTCGGCTCCGTATGAATCCGCAGGATATTCTCGATGTTTCCGTCTTCGATGGTTCCCAGCATGATCGCTGTATTTCCGACATCAATGGCCAGCAGCATTTCATCACGCTCCTTCCGTACAGGGAATCCGTGTTTCTACTCTCTTCTCTTATGAACCATTATACACGATTTCCCGCTCTTTTCAATGTTACGTCAGATTTCTGTCAACCATTGCGGCAGAGGATCATTTGTGCTATAGTATCCAAGTCAAATTTTTACGTTTTACGCGGCAGCCAGCCGCGGGAAAGGACTCAAATGAAAAACTCCGAAAAAACCATGGACAAGATTGTTGCCCTCTGCAAAAACCGCGGTTTCATCTTTGCGGGCAGTGAAATCTACGGCGGTCTCGCCAACACCTGGGACTACGGTCCCCTCGGCGTAGAGCTGAAGAACAACGTCAAGCGCGCCTGGTGGCAGAAATTCGTCCAGGAAAACCGCTACAATGTCGGTCTGGATGCCGCCATCCTGATGAATCCCCAGACCTGGGTTGCCTCCGGTCATCTCGGCGGATTTTCCGATCCGCTGATGGACTGCCGCGAGTGCCACGAGCGCTTCCGCGCCGACAAGGTCATTGAGGACTGGTGCCAGGAAGTCAACTATGAGCTGCCGAAGCCCATCGACGCCTTCTCCCAGGCCGAGATGAAGGAATTTGTCGAAGAGCACAACATCCCCTGCCCCAGCTGCGGGAAGCACAACTTCACCGATATCCGTCAGTTCAACCTGATGTTCAAGACCTTCCAGGGTGTCACCGAGGATGCCAAAAACACCGTTTACCTCCGTCCGGAGACCGCCCAGGGCATTTTTACCAACTTTGTGAATGTTCAGCGCACCACGCGCCGCAAGCTGCCCTTCGGCATCGCCCAGATCGGAAAGAGCTTCCGCAACGAGATTACCCCGGGCAACTTCATCTTCCGTGTCCGCGAGTTTGAGCAGATGGAGCTGGAGTTCTTCTGCGAGCCGGATACCGATCTCGAGTGGTTCGACTACTGGCGCAGCTTCTGCAAGCAGTTCCTCCTGACCATCGGTCTGAAGGAAGAGAACCTGCGTCTGCGTGATCATGCTCCCGAGGAGCTGTCCTTCTACTCCAAGGCTACCACCGACTTTGAGTTCCTCTTCCCCTTCGGCTGGGGCGAACTCTGGGGCGTTGCCGACCGTACCAATTATGACCTGAGCCGTCACCAGGAGACCTCCGGTCAGGATCTCACCTACTATGATCAGGAGAAGAACGAGCATTATATCCCCTTCGTCATTGAACCGTCTCTCGGTGTGGAACGCACCGTGCTTTCCGTGCTCTGCGACGCCTATGACGAGGAAGTTGTCGGTCAGGACAAGAAGGGCAAGGACGATGTCCGCGTCGTGCTCCGTCTGCACCCGGCTCTGGCGCCCTTCAAGTGCGCCATTCTCCCGCTCTCCAAGAAGGAAGTTCTCACCGGTCCTGCCATGGAACTGTATCAGGAGCTCTCCAAGGACTTCAT
This sequence comes from Oscillospiraceae bacterium, assembly GCA_017627975.1. Next base: position 10,217 of record JAGAFT010000120.1, on the reverse strand, counting down.
GTGCGACTACGACGAGACCGGTTCCATCGGCAAACGCTATCGCCGCGAGGATGAGATCGGCACACCGTTCTGCATCACCTTTGACTTCAATACCGTCGGCACCGAGACCGATCCCGCCGATCACTGCGTGACGATCCGTGAGCGCGACAGCATGGAACAGGTTCGTATCCCCATCGACCAGGTCAAGAGCTACATCGCCGATCGTATCCGGCTCTGATCGGGAGGCATCGAATGAAAAACGGGTTTATAAAGGTCGCCGCCGCTTCCCCTGTGATTCGGGTCGCGGATGCGGACTATAACGCGCAGCGGGTGATCGAGGTCATCCGCTCCGCGGCCCAAAAGGGTGTCAAAGTACTGGTGTTCCCGGAGCTTACGCTTACGGGATGCAGCTGCTATGATCTCTTTACACACAGAGTCCTCCTCGACGGTGCCAGAGAGGCCCTGCTCAAGGTCGCTGAAGAGAGCGGCGCGTATGATCTTCTGGCCTTCGTCGGTCTGCCGCTCGCTGTCGGCGCGAAAGTCTACAACGTCGCCGCCGCCCTCTATCACGGCGAGATTCTTGCCTTCATTCCCGCCGAGGGGATCGCAGACGGTTACTTCTCCGTGCCGGATCCCGAAAGCGATTATGAGGTCAATCTCCCCGGATACGGTCTGGTTCCCATGTCCTGCAGTGTGCTCTTCGAGCATGAGGCGCTTTCCGATCTGCGAATTGCGGTGGAAGTGGGCGCAGGACTCCAGCGTTTTCTGACCCCCGCGGTTCGTCATGCGGAAGCCGGCGCCACGCTGATCGTCCAGCTGGGTTCCTTCCCGGAAACCGTCACCTCCCGTGAGGAAGCCGAGCTGAACGCCCGCTATGAGTCCAGGCAGTTTGCCTGCGGCATGGTATTGGCGGCCCCCGGCAAGGGTGAGAGCAGCACTGACCGCGTTTTCTCGGGACTCTGCCTGGTGGCGGAGAACGGGAAACTCCTCGCTTCCGAAGAAGAGGCGGGAAGCTTTGCGGTTTCCGAAATTGACGTGGAGCACATGATGGCCCTGCGCCGGTCTCTGGACTGCTTCGACGCCCCCTCGGACTATCTCCGCTTCAGCTGGGGCGGAGACCTTGAGGACACTTCCCTCACCCGCACCTACGCCATGCATCCCCATCTTCCGGAAACGGGAGAACAGCTCCCGGCCTATTGCCGCCGCATGCTGGACATCCAGGTTTCCGGCCTTGTCAAGCGCATGGAGTATGCCCACCTCGACCACTGTGTCGTCGGCATCTCCGGCGGTGTGGATTCCACCCTCGCCGTCATGGTCAGCGCGATGGCGGTCAAGCAGATGGGCCTTCCGTCCACCAACGTCATTGCCTGCACGCTCCCCTGCTTTGGCACCTCTTCCCGTACAAAATCCAACGCCATCGTTGTTGCCGAGCAGATCGGCGCCGAAGTCCGCGTAATTGACATCGGCAAGGCCGTGTATCAGCACTTTGACGACATCGGCCACGCTCACGACGATTACTCCATCGCCTTTGAGAATGCCCAGGCCCGTGAACGCACCCAGGTTCTCATGGACATTGCCAACAAGGTCAACGGCCTCGACGTGGGTACGGAGGATCTCAGCGAGTTTATTGACGGCTGGTGCACATACAACGGCGACCACACCAGCATGTATGACGTAAACCTCGGCCTCACAAAGACCCAGGTGCGCGCAAACGTCCGTTACATCGCCGACACCACCGAGGACCGCGTGCTGAAGGCCGCCCTTTACGATGTGCTGGATTGCCCGGTCACCCCGGAGCTGCTGCCCATCCACGACGACCAGATCGAGCAGAAGAGCGAAGACGCTGTCGGCTCCTACAGCCTGCAGGATTTCTTCACGCACAAGATGCTCATCTGCGGCTTTACCCCTTCCAAGACCTTCCGTCTTGCAAAGGAGGCCTATGGCAAGGACTTCACGGATGAAGAGCTGATCCGCTGGCTCACCAGCTACTGCAGGCGTCTTTTCAGCCAGCAGTTCAAACGCAGCTGTCTGATGGACGGTCCGGCCGTGGAAGCCTTCACCGTTTCTCCGCGTGTCGGTTTCCTGATTCCGTCTGATGCGGAAGCCACGCTCTTCCTCAAGGATCTGGAGCAGCTCACCGCTGCTCAGGACGACTGAAGATGCACTCCATATCCCGCGCAGAAGGTTGAAATTGCGCGGGATATGTTTTTATTTTCATTTTATTTATTAAAAAGTTTCATGACTGTTCCCGCATTATTCCATGATTCACTCTTGACCTTTATTCAGTTTATGTTATACTTGAATAAAGGAACAGCATTTGACATTCTGCGGATTTATCTATTATTCACAAGGAGGCACCTATGATTACAAACGAATACCTGAAAAAAGTCTATGCCGACGTCGAGAAGCGCGATGCCCATGAGCCTGAGTTTCTTCAGGCGGTCAGAGAAGTTTTCGAGTCTCTCGAACTCGTCATCGACAAACACCCCGAATGGGAAAAGGCGGCTCTTCTTGAGCGCTTCGTAGAGCCGGAGCGCGTGGTGGAGTTCCGTGTTCCCTGGGTAGACGACAATGGCAATGTCCAGGTCAACCGCGGCTACCGTGTCCAGTACAATTCGGCCATCGGCCCCTACAAGGGCGGTCTTCGTTTCCACCCCAGTGTGAACCTCTCCGTGATCAAGTTCCTCGGCTTTGAGCAGATCCTGAAAAACTCCCTGACGACGCTCCCCATGGGCGGCGGCAAGGGCGGTTCCGACTTTGATCCGAAGGGCAAGTCCGATGCCGAGGTCATGCGCTTCTGCCAGAGCTTTATGACCGAGCTCTACCGTCACATCGGACAGTTCACCGATACCCCGGCCGGTGATATCGGCGTTGGCGCCCGTGAAATCGGCTTCCTGTTCGGTCAGTATAAGAGAATTGTCGACCGTTTTGACGGCGGCGTTCTCACCGGGAAGGGTCTGACTTACGGCGGCTCTCTGGCCCGCACCCAGGCCACCGGCTACGGCCTGTGCTATTTCTCCGCCGAGGCACTGAAGCACCTGAAGAATGACTCTTACGAAGGCAAGACCGTCGTGGTTTCCGGTTCCGGCAATGTCGCCCAGTACTGCGCCGAGAAGGTCACCCAGTTTGGCGGCAAGGTTGTCGCCATGAGCGACTCCCAGGGCTATGTCTATGATCCCAAGGGCATCGATCTCAAGAAGCTCTTTGACATCAAGCAGAAGCGGCGCGCCCGCATCAGCGTCTACGCGGATGAGGTTCCCGGCTCCGAATACCACGCCGGCTGCCGCGACATCTGGACCGTCAAGTGCGATATCGCCCATCCCTGTGCCTCTCAGAACGAGATGGATGAGAAGGGCGCTCAGGCCCTGGTCGATAACGGCTGCATGGCCGTGTTCGAAGGCGCGAACATGCCTCTGACGCCGGAAGCCATTGCGGTTGTGCAGAACAACGGTCTGCTCTACAGCCCAGGCAAGGCCTCCAATGCCGGCGGCGTCGCCACCTCCGGTCTTGAGATGAGCCAGAACTCCATCCGCATGAGCTGGAGCTTCGAGGAAGTTGACGAGAAGCTGCAGGGCATCATGAAGAACATCTACCAGGCCTGCTATGCCGCCTCTGTGGAATGCGGCAAGCCGGGTGACCTGATGGTCGGCGCGAATGTCGCAGGCTTCCTGAAGGTTGCCGAGGCTATGATGGCCCAGGGCGTCGTGTGATTCTTTCCCTGCCCTGCTGATCCGCAGCCTATTGCTCTCCCCCTGTCGCAGACACGGCAGGGGGAGTTCTCTGTCTCCGGATCAGCGGCTCCCGACTGTTTCAGACGGGGATCCCTTATCCTGCCCAACGATATGCTTTGACAAGTGATGTATCTCGCCAAGAAGTTTTTTTGCTGAAAAAACTTAAAATTCTTCGTGCATTGTCACGCGCTCTGTGGTATACTGAGCAGGCGTGTTCCACAGCAATGATTACCGGAGGCTGTCTCCTATGAATTTTGTCGTTTTGGATTTGGAATGGAACCAGGCCATGAGTTCCAAATCTGACGTTTTCAACCATTTGCCCATTCATCTCCGCGGCGAGATCATCGAGATCGGTGCTGTAAAGCTCAACCCCGATCTCACCCTCGGTGAGGAATTCACCATCGATGTCCGGCCGGTTTATTTCCGCCGGATGCACTATAAGGTCAAAAAGATCACCGGCTTTGATAAGGACCGTCTCTCCCACGGGGTCACGTTTCCCGAGGCCATGGAACGCTTCCGGGCCTGGTGCGGCGACGATGTCACCTTTCTCACCTGGGGCTGGGACGATCAGGGGATCTTTGAACAGAACATCATCATCCACGACCTCGACTGGGACTGGATTGCCGGCTGGGTCAATCTGCAGATGATCTATAACCTCCAGACCGGAGGCGACAAGAACCAGAAGTCCCTTGCCTCTGCGATGGAGCATTTTGAGATTGAGCAGACCCGTGTGGCCCATGACGCGCTTGGCGATGCCTATAACACGGCGCTGGTCACCACTCATCTTGACATGGAAGAGGGCATGCGGCTCTATCCGGAGGCGGAAGAAATCCTCGCCAAACGGATGCCGAACTATAAGCCGCCTCAACAGGACCTGAACCCTTCGCAGGAAGCACTGGTGCATGACAGCTCCTCGGGCTTTGAAAGCAAAGCCGACGCGTTTGCCGAAGCGAAGGTCCACGGACTCTCCTGCCCCGTCTGCGGTGTGGTACAAACCGGCAACCGCTGGATCAGTCAGAGTGACGGCCGCTATATGAACCTCTTCAACTGTCCGGAGCACGGAGACTTTCTCTCCCGGATTCGCCTGAAGAAGGACCTGGACAATGAGCTCTGGACCGCCCATCGTCTGGTTTACGAGGCTGACGAAGAGATGCAGAACTTCTATCGCGCCAAGCTCTCCCAGGCCCGCCGCCGCGGCCGCAGCCACAGCCCGCGCAAAAACCGTCCGGCCTGAGCTGATTCAAGATCGATATTGCTTCAAACCGGTTGCCTCCACATCAGAGGCAGCCGGTTTTTCGTATATATTCACTTAATTTTGGATGAATATGCGTTCCAATTTGTTCTGATTTGTAGAATCTGCTTTTCCTCTCTTGACAAATCCCTGTCGAGAGACTATGATCACGCACAAGATAGAGGCGCGAGGTTCATCAGTACGTTTCTGCACAGGAGCAGCATTCCGCAGGAACCGAAAGGGGACATCGCCGAAGCGATGGAAAGCAGCTGCGCTTTGTTTCGCTGGGCCGCCGGAGAAGATCCGCCGGACTGTCACGCAAGTGGAGCGCTATCGACTACGGATACCTGCTGGGGCCCCAGTGATTGGTTTCTTGCCGTAAACGCTCACATGCGTTTACGGCTTTTTGTTTTGCGTCTCGTCTGAATCTGATTTGAAGGAGAAACAAAATGAACAACCTGAGAAGAACGCTTTCCCTGCTGCTTGCACTCGTCATGCTGGTCGCCCTCGGCGCTTTCGCTTCTGCGGAAGGCAATACCGAGGCCGAAGAAGCCGCCGTAACCCTGACCGACGAAGACGTCGCCGCCCTCTCCTACCTCAACGGCCAGCTCCGCGTCGGTATGGAATGTGCCTATGCCCCCAACAACTGGCAGGAATCCGAAGCCAGTGAGACCAATGTCCCCATTGAGAATGTGCCCGGCGCCTATGCCGAAGGCTACGACGTTCAGATCGCCCGCATCATCGCCGATCAGCTCGGTCTGGAGCTGGTGGTTGTGAAGATGGACTGGGACGGCCTGATCGAAGCTCTGAACCAGGGCCAGATTGACGCCATCATCGCCGGCATGGCCGACACCGAGTCCCGCAAGGAAGCCATCAACTTTACCGCTCCGTATCATGAGACCGTCTACGCCCTGATGGTCAACGCCGGTACCAAGTATGAGGATGCCACCAGCCTCGCCGACTTCAACGGCGCCAGTGTCCTCGGCCAGAAGGATACCGCGCTTGACTGGACCATCGACCAGATCGAAGGCGTCAACCACCTCACAGCCGTGGCAAGCGTCCCCGACATGATCGCCCGTCTCCAGCAGGGCACCTGCGATGCCATCGTCATTAACCTGGAAAACGCCCCCGGCTACCTCGCCGCCAACCCGGACTTCGTCGTCATCAGCTTCCCCGAAGGTGAAGGTCTGGATCCCGGATTCAAGGGTGCCTGCGTCGGTCTGCGCAAGAGCGACGACGCCCTGCTTGGTCTGGCGGATGCGGTCCTGGCCACCATCGACCAGAAGCAGCGCGATGAGCTCTGGGAAACCGCTCTGAACAACCAGCCCGCCTGATCTTATCATCGCAAACTGATCTCAACTCCATCTGACCTGAAATCGGCTCCCCGGGTATCCCGGGGAGCCACATAAAAGGAAGTACACGCATGAATCGAACCGTCAAGGGCAATTTCATCACACGGGACCATCCCTACGTCTTTCTCGGAGGCAGTCTGATCGCACTGCTCGGGCTGAGTCTTCTGGCTGGCGAGCCTCACGCTCTCAGTTTTCTGACAGACAATCTCCCCGGTACGCTCTGTCGGATCATCTTCTGGGGCTTTCTCGCGCTGAGTGCGCTGGCTCTGGTGATCAAACTGACGAATTGGAAGAACTACCGCGACAGCTTTCTGTGCACGCCTGGCCTGAAGCTCGTTTCCCGCTGGTTTTCCTATCTTGTGGTGCTGGCCTGTCTTCTTGCGCTGCTGGACCGCGGCCTGCTGCAGCTGATCGCCACCGTACAGACTTGCATGCAGCTTGAGAAGAATCCCCAGGGCTTCGGCTCTTCCATGATCTACATGAGCGTCAAGAGCAAGGATATTTTGCTGGCCGGTGTCTGGACCACCGTCCGCATCGCGCTGCTGGGTACCGCCATTGCCTTTGTGCTTTCGATCTTCATGGTCTTCCTGAGGATTCAGGAGCCCGACAAGCGGGACAACGATTTTGTCAAAGCACTGAAATGGCTGGCAAGTCACTTCTCCCGCTTTTATATCTTCGTCATCCGCGGCACGCCGATGATGGTTCAGGCTTTGATTTTCTATTACTTCGGTTTCAATCTTTTCAAGCGCACCAATATGTCCGTCACCGAGATCAACCAGGTCTGGAGCTTTTTCATCTCCGGTCTCTGCACCGTCTCGCTCAACTCCACGGCGTACCTGACAGAGGTCCTGCGCGGCGGCATTCAGGCCATTGACCGCGGTCAGACCGAGGCCGCCCGGTCTCTCGGCATGAGCAACTGGCAGAGCATGATCAAGGTCGTCTTCCCCCAGGCGGTGAAGAACTCCATCCCCGCCATCGGCAACGAGTTCATCATCAACATCAAGGATTCCTCTGTTCTCTCGGTCATCGGCGTGATGGACCTGATGTACGCCACAAAATCCGTCAGCGGCATCTATTTCCGCTCTCTGGAGATCTACTGCGTGGCGGCAATCCTTTACCTGATCCTCACCTGGCTGTCTTCCAAGCTGCTCCAATTCTTGGGCAAAAAGCTTGACACCCCGGTGAAAGGGATTCCCAGTTCGAACTGAGGAGGCGCGACAATGGACGAATGCGTACTGAAAATCGAACAGCTGGAAAAGTCCTTCGGTGACCTCCACGTGCTCAAGGGTATCGATCTGGAAATCCACAAGGGCGAAGTGGTCTGCATCATCGGTGCCTCCGGCTCCGGCAAGTCCACCCTGCTGCGCTGCATCAATCTTCTGGAGGAAGCCGACGACGGGCACATCTGGTTCGATGGGCAGGATCTGATGGATCTGAACGTGAACCTCAATGCCCTGCGGCAGAAGATCGGCATGGTCTTCCAGAGCTTTAACCTCTTCAACAACAAGAATGTCATCGACAACTGCACCTTGGCGCCCATGACCGTGAAAAAAGTGCCGAAAGCAAAAGCGGAAGAGGTCGCCGTCCGAAACCTGAAAACGGTCGGCCTGTCGGACTTCATTTATGCCGACTCAACCCGGCTTTCCGGTGGCCAGAAGCAGCGTGTCGCCATCGCAAGAGCACTCTGCATGGAGCCCGAAATCATGCTTTTCGACGAGCCCACCTCCGCGCTGGATCCCGAGATCGTCGGCGAAGTGCTGGATGTCATGAAAGCGCTGGCCGCCGAAGGAATGACAATGGTGGTCGTGACCCATGAGATGGCCTTTGCCAAGGAGGTCAGCGACCGCGTTGTGTTCATGGACCAGGGTGTGATTCTGGAACAGGGCAGCCCGAAAGAGATCTTCGGCAATCCGAAGAATGAGCGCACCAGAGAGTTTCTCAGCCGCTATCTGGAGGATAAGCTGGAATGAATCAGGTCTTTTCGTATTTTGACAACGAGGCTCTTTATCCGGACCTGGATGTGGACGCCGCGGTCTCTCATCTCTCGGATGCGATCCGCTGCAGGACGGTGAACTACGAAGACCACAGCCGGACGGATTTTTCGGAATTTGACAGGCTGCAGGCGCTGATGCGCCGCAGCTTCCCTTCTGTCATGGCGAACGGGCAGTTTGAGCTGATCGGCCACGCGGTGCTGATCACCGTTCCGGGTTCGGATCCGTCGCTTCTCCCCTGTCTTTACATGTCTCACCAGGATGTGGTCCCTGTCGTCGCCGGCACGGAGCAGGACTGGACCTATGACGCCTTCTCCGGTGCTGTGGAGGACGGCTATATCTGGGGACGCGGCACGCTGGACATCAAAGAGATGGTCTTCGGCATTCTGGAAGCGGCGGAATACCTGCTCTCCCACGGAAAAAGCTTTCGCCGCACGGCCTATCTTGCCTTCGGTGATGATGAGGAAACCTTGAATCTCGGAGCGCTCGATCTTGCCGAGACGCTGAAAAACCGGGGGGTACGGCTGGAATTCGTTCTGGATGAAGGCAGCTGCAAGCTGGAAGACGGCGCCTGCTTCGGGGCCCCCGGTCTTCCCATCGGCCTGATCGAGCTGATGGAGAAAGGCTATGCCGATCTGGAGCTCACCGTGGAGAGCCGCGGCGGCCACTCCAACCGGCCTTTCGGCGGAAGCTCTCTTGAGCATCTGGCCCGGGCCATCACCGCCGTCACGGATCATCCCTTCCCCTTCCGTCTGCCGGAGCCGATGATCGGCACCTTTGAGGCGCTCTCCCCATATATCACCCAAGAGCCGTTCCGGGATCTGGTCCGCGATGTGCGAGGAAATGCCGATGCCATCGCCGCGGTGTGTGCCAAACGGCCTGAGACCTTTTCCTATGTGACCACGACCATTGCCCCCACCATGATTGAAGGCGGCAGCGCCGCCTGCAACGTTCTTCCCCAGAACATGCGCGCCGTCATCAACTTTCGGCTGAACGAGGGCGACAGCATGGAAGGGGTCATGGAGCACTGCCGTGCCGCCATCCACAATCCCAAGGTGCGGCTCCGTTATCTCCAGGCAAATGATCCCTCCGCCACTGCCCGCAGCGACGGCTACGGCTACAAAAAACTCTGTGAGGCCATGAAGCAGTTTTACCCCGAGGTCGTTTTTGTGCCGTCCATGACCGTCGGCGCCACTGACGCACACCAGTATGAGCGGATCTGTGACACCTGTCTGCGCTGCAGCCCGTTCCTGACGGAGCCGGAGGATGTACGCCGCGGCATGCACGGAACCGATGAGCGCCTCCCCATCCGCTCCTATGCCCAGGGCATCCGGGTTCTGATCCGCCTCATGGAGCTGGCCAACGTAAATCCCTGACGGGTATCGTCTGCAAAAACAGTATATTTCATTTCAGTACTCAAAAAATCTCCCTCTCAGCTTTTCGGCTTTGAGGGAGATCGTTTTTATTCAATTGGCAGAAGCGTCTCAGATGAAGGGCTCAGACCGAGTCTTCCTCCGTGAGCTTCTCGAGCTCGTCCAGGCCGCCGGCGTTTTCCGCCGCATCCGCTTCGGCCTTCTTCTCCAGCTTGTTCATAAAGATCGGGGAGAGGATTCCGAAGATGCAGAGAGCGATCAGCACCCAGCACACCACCGAGGAGAAGAGCACGCTGATGCTGCCGCGCGAGGTACGCAGCGCGTTGCGCAGGCCCTTTTCGCCGATGGGTCCGAGGATCAGCGCCAGCACGACGGCCGCGGTGTTCAAGTCAAGCTTCCGCATGAGATAGCCCAGGACACCGAAGGACAGCATGACCACGATGTCCATGATGTTCTTGTGGATGGCGTAGGAACCGACGAAGCAGAGCACCGTGACGCAGGGGATCAGGATCGCGTCGGACAGACGGGAGATCTGAGCGAAGCCGCGGCAGCCGATCAGG
>JAGAFT010000119.1 GCA_017627975.1 Oscillospiraceae bacterium | reverse complement strand
CCAGGACTTCGCCCCGCTGGAGAAGGTCATCCATAAAATCAACTACGCCAAGGACAACCGCACCACCATCACCTCCCACCAGGTCTACTTCGCCCTGTATCAGCAGCTGGTGGGCGACGACGATCAGGAGCATTACAGCGAGCTTTTCGACCCCGACTTCTTCGACCTCATCATTGTCGACGAGTGCCACCGCGGCTCCGCCAAGGATGACAGCCGCTGGCGCCGCATCCTGGAATATTTTTCCTCCGCGACCCAGATCGGCATGACCGCCACCCCGAAGGAGACGAAGTACATCTCCAACATCAATTACTTCGGCGACCCCATCTACACCTACAGCCTCAAGGAGGGCATCGAGGACGGCTTCCTCGCCCCCTTCAAGGTCATCGGCATCAAGATGGACATCGGCGACGGATGGCGGCCCCGTAAGGACCAGTGCGACATCTACGGCCGCCCGATCCCCGACCGCGTCTATAACAACAGCGACTATGACTACAACATCATTCTCGAAGACCGCATCAACCAGGTGGCTTCCGAAATTACAGCCTACCTGAAGGCCACCGACCGTATGGCCAAGACCATCGTCTTCTGCGCCACCGAGGACGCGGCCGAGCGCATGCGCCAGGCCCTGGTGAACCTCAACGCCGACATGATCCGTCAGAACCCGGACTATGTGGTCCGCATCACCGGTTCCGACGACTATGGCAAGAGCAAGCTGGATTACTTCATCTCCGTCTCTTCCAAGTACCCCGTCATCGCCACCACCTCCAAGCTCCTCTCCACCGGTACCGACTGCAAGATGGTAAAACTCATCGTCCTGGACCAGATGATCGGCTCCATGACCGAGTTCAAGCAGATCATCGGCCGCGGCACCCGCCTGCGGGAGAAGGAGGGCAAGCTCAGCTTCACCGTCATGGACTTCCGCGGCGTAACGCGCCTCTTTGCCGACCCCGACTGGGACGGCCCCATCGAGATGCAGGAGGACTTCAAGCCCCATGACGTGGTCTACTATGACGATCCCACGCCTCCCGGCCCGCCGGTGAACCCGGAGAAGAAGCCCTACGTCAACGCCGAGGGCTGCCCGGTCACGGTGCTGCTGAAGGAGGTCTCCATCTATGACGCCGACGGCAAGCTCCTGAAGAAGGAGAACATCATCGACTACACCCGCGAGAACGTGGTGGGCGAGTACGCTTCCCTCGAAAACTTCATCCGCCGCTGGTCCGCCACGGAGAAAAAGGAAGAGATCCGCACCCTGCTGCAGAACCGCGGCATTGACCTCGCCGCGCTGAAAAAGGAGCAGGGGATGGAGGACGTGGACGATTTCGACTTCATCTGCCATGTCGCCTTTGACCGCAAACCCCTGACCCGCCGCGAGCGCGCCGCCAACGTGAAGAAGCGGGACTTCTTCTCGAAATACGGCGAAGCGGCGCGCGAGGTGCTGGAAGCACTGCTGGACCGCTACATGAACTACGGCATCTACGAAGTCGAAAAGACCGAGATCCTGAAGCTCGATCCCTTCCTGAAAATGGGCAAACCCGCGAAGATCGCGTCCTACTTCGGCGGGCGTGACGGCTACCTGAAAGCCGTGCAGGAACTGGAAGACGCAATTTATTCGATTGAGGCGGTATAACGTACAATGGCCAATCTTTCCGGATTTGTAAAACGACTGCGCGACATCATGCGCAACGACGCCGGCATCAACGGCGATGCCCAGCGCCTGGAGCAGATTGCCTGGCTTCTCTTTCTGAAGGTTTATGACGCCAAGGAGCAGGACTGGGAGTTTGAGGAGGACGACTATGTCTCCATCATACCCGAACCTTGCCGCTGGAGCACCTGGGCCCATGACCCGACAGGGAAGGGCCTGACCGGCGATGCCCTCCTGGACTTTGTGAACAACACGCTTTTCCCGACCCTGAAGCGCCTTCCGGTGGACGCCACCACGCCGATCCGCAAGGCGATTGTCCAGTCCACCTTCTCCGATGCCAACAACTACATGAAGGACGGCGTCCTGCTGCGCCAGGTAATAAGCGTCATCGACGAGCTGGACCTCTCCGACTATGAGGAGAGCCACGCCTTCGGCGAGATCTACGAGACCATTCTCAAGGAGCTGCAGAGTGCCGGCTCCGCCGGTGAGTTCTATACGCCCCGCGCCGTGACCGACTTCATGGCCCGCATGATCCGACCCCGCATCGGCGAGACCATGGCGGACTTTGCCTGTGGCACCGGCGGCTTCCTCACCAGCTGGCTCAAGGAGCTGGAGAAGAACGTCGAGACCACCGGCGACCGCGAGGCCTTCGGCAGCTCCATCTACGGCATCGAGAAGAAGCAGTTTCCCTACATGCTCTGCATCACCAACATGTTGCTCCACGGGGTGGACGTCCCCCGGGTCTATCACGACAACTCCCTCCTCAAGGATGTCCTGGACTATACCGAGGACGACGCCTTCGACGTGGTTTTGATGAATCCCCCTTATGGTGGAAGCGAAAAGGCCGAGGTCAAGAATCACTTCCCGGCGGATCTGGCCAGCTCCGAGACCGCCGACCTCTTCATGTCCGTCATCATGTATCGCCTGAAGCAGGGCGGCCGCGCCGCGGTGATTCTCCCGGACGGCTTCCTCTTCGGCACCGACAATGCCAAGCTCAACATCAAGAAGAAGCTCCTCTCGGAGTTCAATCTTCATACCGTCGTCCGAATGCCCGGCAGTGTCTTTTCACCCTATACCTCCATCACCACGAACATTCTCTTCTTCGACCGTACCGGCCCCACGAAGGAAACCTGGTTCTACCGTCTGGACATGCCCGAGGGCTATAAGCATTTTTCCAAGACCAAACCCATGAAGCTCGAGCATTTTGACCCCGTGGTGGAATGGTGGAATGACCGCAAGCCCCTGAATGTGGATGGCTTTGACAAGGCCCGCTGCTACACCGCCGAAGAGCTCTCCGTGGATCTGGGCTATAATCTGGACCAGTGCGGCTTCCCCCATGAGGAGGAAGAGATTCTTGATCCTTTGGACCTGATCCACCGCTACCAGGAGGAGCGTGCCTCCCTGAACGCCGAGATCGACCGGGTCCTGGCCGAGATCACCGAAAAGCTGGGAGGCGTGTCCCTATGACGCCTCAGGAACTGAAAAACAGCATTCTTCAGCTTGCCATCCAGGGGGAGCTGGTCGAACAGCGCCCGGAAGAGGGCACCGGCGAAGAACTGTTTCGGGAGATCCAGAAGGAAAAGCAGGCCCTGATCAGGGCAGGGAAGATCAAAAAAGAAAAGCCCCTGCCCGAGATTACAGAGGAGGAGCTGCCGTTTGAGATCCCCGATAGCTGGAAGTGGGTGCACCTCAATCAGATTGCAGAAAGTAGCCTTGGGAAAACATTGGACAAAGCCAAGAATACGGGAGAGCTGTGCCAATACCTGTGTAGTATCAATGTTTATTGGGATGGTATTTCCTTAGAAACAGTTAAGACAGCAAAATTCACCGAAGACGATAAAGTCAAATATCGCCTCAAACGTGGAGATTTACTGATATGCGAGGGCGGTGACGTAGGGAGATCCGCAATATGGGATTCCGACGGGGAGATGTACTACCAAAATGCCCTTCATAGGGTTCGATTTTATAGAGGGATCCTTTCGACCTATTTTAGGTTCGTCATTGAATGTTACAAGGGAATTGGAATACTGGACGAATATAGCAAGGGAATGACAATAAAGCATTTGGTGCAAAATTCGCTTTATGCGATGTGGCTTCCTCTCCCACCCCTCGCCGAGCAGAAGCGCATCGTCGCCAAAATCGAAGAACTCCTGCCCCTGGTCGACCGCTATGAAAAGGCCTGGACCCGCCTGGAGGAGTTCAATAAGCGTTTCCCTGGCGATATGCAGAAGTCCATACTCCAGATGGCTATTCAGGGCAAACTCGTCGAACAGCGCCCCGAAGAAGGCACCGGCGAAGAACTGTATCAGCAGATCCAAAAGGGAAAACAGGCCCTCATCAAAGCGGGGAAGATTAAAAAAGAAAAGCCCCTGCCGGAAATCACAGAAGAAGAAATCCCCTTTGACATCCCCGAGACCTGGAAATGGGTGATGGTAGGAGCTGTATGTATGAATATCCAGTATGGATCTTCTCAGAAATCCTCACCTTCTGGAAAAATACCTGTTTTAAGAATGGGTAATATCCAGAATGGCAGAATTGTTTATGATAAACTGGTTTATACTTCAGATGATGCTGAGATAGATAAATACCCTTTAACCGTTAATGATTTGCTGTTTAATCGTACCAATAGCAAAGAGTTAGTTGGAAAAACTGCTATTTATAAAGGTGAAATGCCTGCTATCTATGCAGGTTATTTAGTACGCGTTACTCCGGTTTTGCTCGATTCAGACTATTTGAACTTTGTTATGCAATCACAGTACTATTGGACATATTGCCAAACTGTGAGAAGCGATGCAATTGGTCAGTCAAACATAAATGCGGAAAAACTGAAACGCTTTATTTTCCCCCTCCCACCGTTTGCGGAGCAGAAGCGCATTGTTGCCCGGCTGGAGGAGCTCCTGCCCCTGTGCGGGAAACTGAAATAAACTCTTAGGCCTTAGGCATCTAAAAATACAGGTTGACAAGTGGGATTTATCCCACTATAATGATATCGTGAAAAAAGATTGGGAGAAGCAGGATGGCCTTTGAAATCGTGGTATATGAAAGGGAAAATGGCAGCATTCCTTTCATGGAATTTCTTGATTGTCTGTCACCCAAGATGAAAGCGAAAATTCTTCGTGCAAAAGAGTACCGGGCTGACTGGTTGAGGAGGAATGCAAAATGAATTATACGGAACTGAAGAAACAGCTTTTGAGCGATCCCAAAGTGAAAGCGGAGTATGATGCGCTGGAACCGGAGTATCAGTTTATTCGTGATATGCTCGCCTGTCGCGAGGAACTGTCGCTTTCCCAGCAGGGACTTGCGGATCTGACGGGCATAGATCGGTCTGATATCAGTCGCATTGAAAACGGCAATGCGAATCCTTCGTTGAAAACCATGAAGCGTATTGCCAGCGGACTTGGGAAAAGACTGGAAATCAGAATCGTTTAGGTGTGTCAGGGGAGTGCGCCATTGGGACGGTTCTCCGACACATTTTGCCGCTCCGCAAGACACGGGCCAAGACACGGGGACGGTTCTTTCGTCTTGTGCGAAGACGCGGGGACGTAGCTTTTGTCTGTCCCCGGGCAGCAGCAAAGCTCCCGCCGCCCCCATTTCTCATTTCTCATTGAACATTGAGCATTGAACATCACCCCAGCGCCCCATCATTCCACTTTGCACTTTTCACTTTATTATTTCTTCTGCGCGCTGGCGTTTTTATGTCTCCAGAATGATACGTAATCAAATGCTTGCAAATGATTACAGAGTAGAGTATAATAAACATCAGAAAGGGGCTGATGTGAATGGCGAGTACATTGGTTCAGTTTCGTACAGAGGATACGAACAAAATCAAGGCGACGCAGATCTGCGAATTGTTGGGCATCGATTTGCCTACCTATATGCGGATGTGTATTTCCAGATTGATTCAGGAAAACGGTATTCCTTTCAGCATGAAGCTGGATACCGGCACAGAAAACAAAGGAATCCGGGCGATGAAGGCTGCAAGTAGAATAGCGTTCGAAAACGGCATTTCTGAGATGAGCTTGGACGAAATCAATGCCGAAATCGCGGAAGTGAGAAAGTAAGAGACCCATGAAGTATTTCGCTGTGATTGACACCAATGTACTGGTGTCGGCAATGCTGAAGTGGGACTCAGTACCGGGAAACATCTTGGAACTCGCATTCGACGGGCTGATTGTTCCTGTCCTGAATGACGATATTATCAAAGAGTATCGTGAGGTTCTCTCAAGGCCAAAATTCTGTCTGCCGAACGAGATCGTCGAAGACGTGATGGCTGCGATCATTGAAAATGGTATCCGGATTGATGCTGCTCAACTGGACATTGAACTCCCAGATCCAAAGGACAGAGTATTTTATGAAGTTGTCATGGAAGAGCGGAAAGAGGAGGATGCATATCTCGTTACGGGGAATATAAAGCATTTCCCTTCACGACCGTTTGTCGTTACACCGCGTCAGATGCTTGACATGATCTTGAGAGACGTTGAATCCTAATAAAAAGACACGGGACTGCAAGACACGGGGACTTAGCTTTGTGTCAGGGGGACGGTTCTCTGTGTTCGCCCCCCACAAACCAAATCAGGCTGAATCACCTGATCGGTGATCCAGCCTGATTTTGTGATTCCCCGTCAGGTGCAGGGCACTTTACCCTCCGGCGGATACAAACTGAAGAAAAAAGCGTTGATAGATCTTTTGCGTATCCATTACCGGTCCGCAAAAACTTACTTTGGTTTGAGGAAAATAAAATTGTCCAACCTGACGCAGTGGCAGTGTCATGATACAGATCTTGCATTCACCAAAGGCAAAACAGTCGTTTTCCATGTGTTGTACATCGTGCTGCTCCAGAAAAAAAGTTCTGATTCGCTCAGTGGAAATGCTCCAGATTTCGTTTACCTGCACATGATCACCTCTGGTTTCGTCTGATCAACCGAAGACGGCACATTTGGTTTTATCACTCATTGTCACTCAAGTACCATCAGGCTTAATCAGATCATTTAGCGAAAAAAAGTACAAAAAACCGCCCGATTCATCGCGAATCAGGCGGATTTCCTGGTGGAGAGTGGCGGACTTGAACCGTCGACCTTCCGCGTGTGAGGCGGACGCTCTAACCAGCTGAGCTAACCCTCCAGAGCTCAATTACTATACCATATCTTTCCGGTGAATTCAAGAACTTTTTTCAGAAGCATTCCGATCCTGCATCTATGACTCCCGAAAAGCGCCGAAAAGAGACGCAGCTTCCGTTGAAAAGAAACGGCGAATCTGTTACAATGGCCATCACATTGCATGTGTGCGGAAGGAGTTACAGGGAATCATCTATGAATCATACGCTTAAAACCGGAAAATCGATCCCCGTGCCGGGACAGCGGATCTTCCGCTCGCTGGCGGCGGTGCTGCTTTGTTTCGCGGTCTATGAAATCCGCGGCAAGCACGGGATGCCTTTCTACTCGGCGATCGCGGCCCTGCAGTGTGTGCAGCAGTACAACCGCAGCATGCACACGGTTGCCAGACGACGCGTGATCGGCACCTTTGTCGGCGCGGCCTGGGGCCTTCTGACCCTCTTGATCGCGCTGCATATCCGGGAAAAAACCGTCCCGGACGAGATGGTGCATTATCTCATCGTCAGCCTGATTGCCGCGGTGGTGATCTATTCCACGGTCCTGCTCAAAATCCAGGATATGGCGTACTTTTCATCGGTTGTCTTCCTCTCCATCACCATCAACCACATTGGGGATGCGAACCCCTATATCTTTGTGTTCCACCGGACCATGGACACCATAATAGGCGTCGTGGCGGCGGAGATCGTGAACCGAAGCCATCTGCCGCGGCTGAGAAATACGGATACACTATTTGTTTCAGGGATTCAGGATACGATTTTCGGCGTGGGGGAGAAGATTTCAGGCTACTCCAAAGTGGAACTGAACCGCCTGATCGAAGACGGATGCCGGTTCACGGTATCGACGATCCAGACTCCGGCCACGGTGCGGGAGCTTCTTCCCGATGTGGAACTGAAGCTGCCGGTGATCGCGGCAGACGGAACAATCCTGTTCGACATGAAAAAGCGGGAGATCCTACGGGCGGTGTACCTGGAACCGGAGACCGTCCGGCAGCTGACGGCCTTTCTGGATGAGAGGGAAGTGGAGTATTTCATCAATCAGACGGAGCACAACATCCTGATCGTTCGATACGGAGAGATGAAAAACGAGGCGATCCGCGCCCTCTATGAGCAGAAGCGCCCGTCCCTGTACCGGAACTTTGCCCCGCGCTCGGGTATCATGGATCAGAACATCCTGTACTTTCTCCTGGCGGATGAGGAGGAAAAGCTGCACCGGGTGATGGAAGAGCTGAATCGCCAGCCCTGGGCGTCCAAGGTCCGCGTGACCTATGACCGGGCCCAGTCGCACGACAACTGGCTCTGCATCAAGATCCTGCCCGCGGAATCGAGCCAGGAGAACATGCAGAAGCTTCTGATGGAGCAGCAGAACCTGAGCAAACGGATCACGTTCGGCAGCCAGCCGGGCGCCTGTGACATATATATCCAGAATACCGACAAGGACCGCATGGTGAAGGAACTGAAAAAACGCTTCGAGCCGGTGGATATCCGGGGCTGGAGAAACATGTTCCGGCTGCATTGATCTTGATTTCGACGGGCAGGCTGTACTATAATGAAGCATCCCGGCGTGCACGGAAAAGCAGCCGCCGGAAAAGGATAAACAGAATGCGGAAAACTGCCCGGCGGACCGAACCGGCCGGGAAATTCTTTCCAAGCCTACAGGAAGAAGGAATCATCATGTTCAACAGACAGGCATACGCGATGGGAGCGGCGCCCAATCAGATCCGGCAGATCTTTGAATATGGCCGGCAGCAGGCCAAGCTTCTCGGACCGGACAAGGTCTATGATTTCAGCCTCGGCAATCCGTCGATCCCGGCGCCGGAGAAGGTCAACCGGAGCATCCATCAGCTTTTGGACACCGAGAGCAGCATCCGCATCCACGGCTATACCAGCGGTGTGGGCGGAGACCCGCTGCGGGAAGCAGTGGCAAAGAACCTCTCGGAGCGCTTCGGCGTCAAGGCGCGGATGGAGAATATCTTCCTCAGCTGCGGCGCAGCCCCGGCCCTGCAGGCGGTGATGGTGGCGCTTCGGACGGAGAAGAGCGAGATCATCGGCATTGCGCCCTACTTCATGGAGTACAAGGCCTTTGCGGAGGCAAACGGCAGCCGCTTCGTCCCGGTGCCGGCGGATCTGGAAAAGTTCCAGGTGAATATCCCGGCTCTTGCCGAGGCGGTGAACGAGCACACCCAGGCCGTCATCCTGAACTCGCCGAACAACCCCAGCGGGGCAATCCTGACGGAAGAGACGCTTCGGGCGGTGGCGGCGCTGCTGACCGAGCGGGCGGCACGGTACGGACATCCGATCTACATCATCGCCGACGAACCCTATCGGGAGCTGGTGTACGACGGGGCGAAGGTGACCTTCATCCCGACAATTTACAAGGACACCATCGTGTGCTATTCCTGGTCCAAATCGCTGAGCATGCCGGGCGAGCGCATCGGCTATGTGTATGTGCCGGACGAGGCGGCGGATTCGCATGAGCTCTTCCTCGCGGTGGCGGGCGCAGCCCGGGCCAGCGGCCACATCTGCGCGCCGTCCCTGATCCAGAGAGCGGTTGCGGAGTGCATCGACTGCATGCCGGATCTGGAAGCGTATGATGTCAACCGAAAGCTGCTCTATGACGGGCTGACGGAAATCGGGTATGAGTGTGTAAAGCCGGACGGCGCGTTCTATCTCTTTGTGAAGACGCCCGGCGGCGACAACGGCGTCTTCTGTGAAAAGGCAAAGGCGAAAAACCTGCTTGTGGTGCCGTCGGAGCCCTTTGGCGTGGAGGGCTACTTCCGCCTGGGCTACTGCGTCTCCAAGGAGATGATCGAGCGGGCCCTGCCCGTCTTCCGGGAAGTCTTTGAAGAGATGGAAAACTGAACGGAAAAACAGCGCAAAAGAAATCGCTCCTTCCCGCCGGAATCGGCAGGGAGGAGCGATTTTCAACTGTGTGAAATGATTGCGGGAAGCGATGTTATTTGTCCAGAATCCGCCTGGTCCGGTCCCGCCAGTCCGAGCGGACAAAGTAGAGAAGGATCATGATACTGGTCAGCGTCCAGGAGCTCACATAGGTGAGGCAGAGAACGGGCAGGGTGTGAACAAGACGGAAGACCGTACAGATCCACAGAATGCGGAACAGGCAGATGCCGAGGCCGATGATAATGACAGGCCGAACCGCATCGCCGGATCCGCGCAGCACCGCGGAGAGCACTTCAATCAGCGTCCAGGTGAAATAGAAGGGGACGAAGTAGAGAATCATCTCCCAGGTGGTATCGATGACCGCCGGGTCTTTGGTCAGAAGGTGCAGGAGGGGCTTCGCGGCAAGCATGATCAGCCCGCTGAGACTGAAGGTGATGCCGAAGGCGAGAATGAGGCCCTGCCGGACACAGAGCTGCACCCGGTCCATCCGCCTGGCGCCGAGGTTCTGGCCGACAAAACTGGTGATGGCAGCGCCGAGCGCGTTGCTGACCGCCCAGAAGACACCGTCGATCTTGGAGGTCATGGCCCAGGAGGCAACGACGACCGTCCCGAGGGAATTGACGCCGATCTGGACGATCATATTGGAAACGCCGTACATGGCATTCTGGAGCCCGGAGGGAATCCCAAGGCGGAACATGTTGCTCAGGTAAACGCCCTTCAGCTTCAATTCGCGAAAGCTCAGCCGATAAGGCTCATCTGTACGGATCAGAAGGCGGGTCAGAAGCAGCATGTTGATGATCTGCGCCACAACGGTTGCGATGGCCACACCGGCAACGCCCCAATGGAAGAACACCACAAAAACCACATCCAGAACGATGTTGGAGATGCAGCCGACGACCATGAAGAGAAAAGGACTGAAGGAATCCCCGACGGAGCGGAGCATGTTGGACTCCATGTTCAGCACCAGAATAAAGGGGACGCCGAGAAAGTAAATCCGCAGGTAGAGAACCGAAGCGGGCATGGTGTCCTCCGGCGTCTGGAGGATGCGAAGCATGGCGGGAGAGGCAACCAGCCCCACGGCCATCAGAAAGAAGCCAAGCAGGGCAAAGACCGCAATGGCGTTGCCGGCAGCGATACGGACATCTTCGGTGCGTCCGGCACCGTAGACCTGGGCGATGACGACCGAGGCACCGGCGGTCACCGCGACAAAAAAGCCGATCAGAACGTTGATGACCTGGGCAGAGCTGCCGCCGACGGCGGCCAGCGCCACCGTCCCGACAAAACGGCCGACAATGAGCCCGTCAACCGCGTTGTAAAGCTGCTGGATGCAGGTGCCTGCCGCAATGGGGAGAAAGAACACCAGCAGGCGCTTCCAGACCGTTCCGGAGGTGAGATCTTTGTTTGTAAGCTGTGTTTTCATTCTTCTTCTGCCGCGGCCTCCTGTTCCTCAAACCAGCGCTCTGCAAACTCTGCCATGACAGGCGCCAAATGCTTGATGCTCCAGTGTGTGGCATTAACCGTCAGGTCAAAAACGCTGGCGTCGCCGTGCCGCTTCCCGGTCAGAACTTCCCGGATCCGTGCACGGCTTTTGTCAATGCTGCGGATGTTTCGCAGAACCTCTTTCTCCGTAAGCCGGAGGGAACGGGGCTGCTTCTTTTCATGCGCCATGCAGCGATCCAGGCGTGACTGAAGATCTGCGCAGATGTAGATGCGGAACGGATGATAGTCCTGAAGAATCACATCCGCGTCGCGGCCGACGATAATACAGTCGTTTCCGGCTTCCGCAATCTCCTGGATGATCTCCCGCTGCCGGACCAGAAGCTGGGTCCTGAGGCCGTGATCAAAGCCCAGGTGCGCAAAGCTGTTGCGATAGGTGAGCTGTACATTGTGCCAGCCGTGATGACTCAGCGCTTCCCGGACATGGTCCGCGTCCATGCCCTGGTCTGCGGCGAGGGCTTCGATGATTTCCTTGTCGTAATAGTCCCAGCCCAGCTGATCGGACAGACGCTTTCCAAGCTCGCGCCCGCCGCTGCCGAACTGCCTGCTGATGGTGATGATCCGCATCGTTCCGCCTGCTTCCTTTCTGTTCCTGTTCCCTTGTTTCCCCTGTTCCGGGCGGTATGATACCGCTTGACAGGATTCTTTGCCAAGTGCTGTATATCTCCCCGCCAGCGGCAGGGAGATATACAGGCCATGCATTTCGTGAAGGAGTATAAAAGATATCACTGAGGCTCCGGTTTGTCAATTCTTTTCCGGAAAAAACGGGCTGCAGAGGAGTCTGCAGCCCGTTGAGGAATATGCAAATGAAATCCGCCGGGATCAATAGATGGAACAGCCGCCCCGGCCGCTTTTCTTAACGCGGTAAAGCGCGGTGTCGGCGTCGTTGAAGATGTCGCCCTGGGGCTTGGCCCGGTCGGAGAAGGCCACGCCCGCACTGAGCGTGACAGGGGGAAGGTTGTCCTTCGGGTTGGAGAGAATCTCGTTGACGCGGGCGATCTTGTTCATGACCAGCTGGCCCATGGATCCGTTCACACGGGTCATCACAATCACAAATTCGTCACCGCCGAAACGGCAGATGATATCCACCGAGCGGAAGCTCTGCTGGAGAACCTCGGCCACCCGCCTGAGGACGCGGTCACCCACCGCGTGGCCGTAGGTGTCGTTGATGGACTTGAAGAGATCGATGTCGATGAGAATCAGCGCAATGTGCGACACATCGACGCTCTTCATCAGCATGTCATAGGCGCCGCGGTTAAAGAGGCCCGTCAGGGAATCATGGGAAGCCTCATGGCTGAGCCGTTCTCTCGCGATCCGGTTCTCTTCGAGAATATAGTTGTAGGTGCGCGTGACAAAGCGGAGTTCCTCGGCACCGGTGGGCGGAATGGTCTCCTGGGCGCGCATGAGATCCACCATTTTGGTAAGCGGCTTGCGGATCAGCGTGCTGATGAAATAGATGACAGCGAACACGATCAGCAGGAAGAGAATCGTGAGGACGGTCTGGAGATTGACCAGAACGGACATTCTGGAAGAGGCATTTTCCAGCTCCAGACTGGAAGAACGGATCAGAGACTGTGTGCAAAGGCCGACATTCTCCCGGATGCGGTCCTTGAAGTGCATGTAGTTGCTGTCGAAGACAAGGTCCTGCGCCTTGTGCAGGAGCTCGTCGTCGGTAAGCTGCCTGATGTCAGAACTCAGGGTGAGGGAAGTGATTTCTTCCGGAAGATCCGCCGGGTCGTAATTTCCGAGCTCCACCACCATGCGCATGGCGAGGTATTCGGTGTTGACGAGCTCGTTGGAGAGGAGGAGAGCGGAGTTCAGACTCATGAGGGCGGTGTTGTCGCTGCCGGCCAGCAGTTCTTCCAGGTTTTCCACCGCCAGGTCTCTGCGCCGGGTGACGTTGATTTCCTCGAAGAAGTCCTTCAGATACTGCACCTCGCCGGTGACAACGAAGCAGCGGACACGGTCCGTCAGATAGTCGGAAGCGGATTCCATGTCCGAGGCGGCCATCTGTGCGGCGATGTACCGGTCGCAGGCGTTTTCCACCCGCTGATATCCTTTCGCGACGGCGATGTCGGAGACGAAAAGAGAGACGGCAGCCAGAATGGCCAGCACGGCGAAGAACAGATTGGCCGTGCGAAGATGAATCCCGCTGCGCTCGCGCTTTCCGGAGGACTTCTGCGCCTCCTTGGACGCTTCTTCCGCGGCGGCTTCGCTGGTTTCGGCTTCCCGCACCGAGAGGATGATCTGGTCTGCGCTTTCCACCTCGGCACCGGCATACTGAGCCCGGTCGGATTCCTTCTTCTGGAGAATGAAGGCCTCGAATTCCGAAGCAGGCACCGGCTTGGAGAAAAAGTAGCCCTGAACAATGTCGCAGCCCATATCCTTGAGGGTGGTGAGCTGGTCTTCGGTCTCCACGCCTTCGGCAATGACCGGGACATGGAGATAGTCGGCGATGTTGATGATGATCTCGATCATGTGGGTGCTGCCGCCCGGCTTGAAGGCGTTGCGGATAAACTGCATGTCCAGCTTCAACGCGTCGATGGGCAGCGACGAAACCATGTTCAGCGAGGAATAACCGGAGCCGAAATCATCCATCTCCACCTTGAAGCCGAGGGAGCGGAAACGCTCCACGGCGGTGATGATCTGGACGGAATCCTGCGTATAGGCCGATTCGGTGACTTCGAGGTGCAGGTCCTCGCTGGTAATCCGGTTCTCTGTCAGAATGTCCTCAAGAACCGCCGGGAGCTCCTGGTCAAACATATCGACCCGGGAGACGTTCACCGAGATCGGAATCGAATAATCAAACTTGTCTTTCCAGGCCCGGACCTGTCGGGCGGTCTCTCTCCAGACGTAGGAATCGAGCTGCTGGATCAGGCCGTTTTCTTCAAACAGGGGAATGAAGATGCCCGGACTGATCATGCCGTGCTCCGGATGAATCCAGCGAACCAGCGCTTCCGCTCCGGCCAGAACCGGCGTGTTGGGACGGATATCGAACTTCGGCTGGTAGTAGACATGGAACTGGTGCTCCTCGAGGGCTTTGGAGAAGTCCTCGATCAGCTGCTCGGCAAAGAGGTTCTTCTCATGCAGCTGGCTGTCATACAGGCCGATGGCTTTTGTAAAGTTGCCGCGGACGGAGTCCGAAGCCATCTTGGCCCGGTCAAAGCGGCGTTCGATGTCAATGCCCTTGTCGACATCGGAATAGATCCCCATGCGCAGGCGTACACGGTTGGAGGCATTGCGGTCATCCTCAAAGAGACCGGCGGAGACATGCTCCATGATGTCCTTATAGTCCTCCCGGTGCGGGCAGTAGACCATGAAGGTGTCGGCTTCCCGGCGGCAGACGATTCCGCCGGAATCGCGGACCATCTCACGGGCCTTCTGACCGACGCGCTGGAGGACCTCGTCTCCGTATGCCTTGCCGTAACGCTCGTTGATCATGTGAAAGTGGTTGACATCCAGGATGACCGCGTCGGTCTTCATGTCCGGATGGCGCTGATCAAACTGCTCGGCGTAGCGATAGAAGAATTCCTTGTTGAGAAGGCCGGTGAGCTCATCCCGCTCGGTGGACTGGATAATGTCCCGGTCTTCCGAGAGTTCGATAATCCGCAGAACACGGGCGAGGACAATGTCGACCGGCGGGTAAGGCTTCGGAACAAAGTCGATTGCACCGAGCTGCAGGCTTTCCAGCTCGGCCGCCTGCTCCGAGGTGGTGACGATGACGGGGATGTGCTTCAGCTCCTCGTCCGCTTTGGCACTTTTCAGGACCTCATAACCCGACATGACAGGCATGAGCAGATCCAGCAGAACCAAAGACAGAGAGTCCTTGCGCTCGCGCATCAGGCGGAGCGCTTCCGTACCGTCCGCAGCGCAGAGCACCTCATAATCGTTGCACAGATAGTTCCTGAGAATCTCGCGGTTGACCAGTTCGTCGTCAACAACCAGAACGCATCTCCGCCCGCTGTACGTGCGCAAAGGCTCATGCAGGTTTGGCATTTGATTCTCCTCCCAAAATGAACAGCATAAACATACAGTTTGTATTCTACAACAAAATATTAGTTTCGTAAACCAGAAATCTTATCTTTTTCTGAATGCATGATTTGCATTTTACAAAACACGCCGTACGAGGTAGAATATATAGCAAGCGAAAATAATGCCCGCGTTATTCCGCCCGCTGCGCGGGCGGAATAACAGAAGATCAATTACGCAAACCGCAAAAATCAAATGTGTTTACTATAAACAGTAAAAGAAACAGTAAAAGCTGCATTGGAGGACAGAGATGGACTATCAGACCATGTATGCGCAGAAGCTCCGCACGGCGGACGAAGCGGTCAGGATTGTGAAGGACGGGGACTGGGTGGACTACAGCGAGACCTGTTCCTTCCCCCAGGCGCTGGATGCGGCCCTGGCGAGGCGCAGCGGGGAGCTGCATGACGTGAAGATCCGCAACGCCATCTCCATGGTTCCGGTGCAGACCGTAGAGAACGACACCCACGGCGCCTTCACCTACAACCTCTGGCACTGCTCCGGCCTGGACCGGAAATACATCGACCAGGGACGGGCCTATCATATTCCCATGCTGTTCCGGCACAACGGAAGCTATTACCGCAAGGGATATGCCCCGGTGAACGTCGCGATGATCACGGTGGCGCCCATGGACAAAAACGGGAACTTCTCCTACGGCCTCACCAACTGCACCATGCAGGAGATCCTGGACGCAGCGGAGCATATCATCCTCGAAGTAAACCCAAGCATGCCAACGATTGCGGGCCTTGCCAACGACCACATCAACATTCGGGATGTGGATTTTGTCGTGGAGTCGGAGATTCCGGTTCCGACGGTGAAGAGCCCGAGTGCAACCGACATCGACCGAAAGATCGCATTCTACATCTTTCCCTATGTGACGAGCGGCTGCACCCTGCAGCTCGGCATCGGGGGCATCCCGAACTCCATCGGAAGCATGATCGCCGAGTCGGACGTGAAGGACCTCGGCATGCACACCGAGCTCATGAGCGACGGGTATCTGGATCTCTATCTTGCCGGGAAAATCACCAATGCGAAGAAAAAGCTGAACCGCGGCAAGGGCGTCTTCTCCATCTGCAACGGCTCCCGGAAGCTGTATGACTTTCTGAATCACAACGACGCGGTGCTGTCGGCCCCGATGGCCTATGTCAACAACCCGGCCACCATCCGGGAGCTGGACGACTTCATCTCCATCAACGGCTGCATCGCGGTGGACCTCTTCGGTCAGGTGAGCTCAGAGTCCGCCGGCCTGCGGCAGATCAGCGGCACCGGCGGCCAGGTGGACTTCATCACCGGCGCTCTGGAGGCCGAGCACGGCAGGGCCTTCCTCGCCATGCACGCGACCTTTACGGACAAGACGGGGACCATGCATTCCAACATCCTCCCGCACTTCACAAACGGCGACATCATCACCACCCCGCGGACCCAGGCGCCGAACATCGTGACGGAATACGGGATTGCGAGCCTGCCGGGAAAGACCACCTGGCAGCGGGCGGAAGCGCTGATCAATATCGCTCATCCGGACTTCCGCGATGAGCTGATCAGAGCGGCCGAGGAACAGAAGATCTGGAGACAGAGCAACAAGAGATAAGAAAAACGCGGGAAATCCGACTCCCGCGTTTTCTGTCCTTGCACTGGAATGGGTATTCTGCTAAAATAGATTATCAGTCACCCCGGAGAAAAGGAACGGACATATGATACAGCACAGAAAGAAAACAGAAGCAGTCTGCACAAGACGGAGCCGGCAAAACAGGCTGACGGACTGGAAAAGTCTGCCCGCCGCAGGTTCAGCTGCGCGGTTTTTCTTCTGCTGGGTCCTTCTTCTGGCGTCCCTGCTCTCCTGTGCGGCAGCCGGCTTCTGCGAGGGAGAGACGCAGACCGAAGAAGAAAGCGGACAGTCTGTGGATCCGGTCCGGTATCCCGAGCGCTGCTCCGGAATCCTCTATAACAGCAGCAATGGCATGCCGACATCGGAGGCCAACGCCATTGCCGAGACAGACGACGGCTTCATCTGGATCGGCAGCTACAGCGGGCTTGTACGCTATGACGGCTGCAATTTTGTCCGTATAGACTCCGGCACGGGGATTACCGGCGTGATCAGCCTTTTTGTTGACAGCCGGCAGCGCCTGTGGATCGGCACCAACGACAACGGCGTTCTGCTGATGGAGCGCGGCAGCCTGAAACACTGGGGTCTGGCGGAAGGGCTTCCCACGGCAAAAGTCTGTGCCATTGCCGAAGACAGAGACGGCTGGATTTATGTCGGAACATCGGAAGGCATTGTGACCGTTGACAGGGACCTGAAGCTTACACGCCTGGAAGATCCCGAACTGGAAGGCGTATATGTGGAAGAACTGTTTTTGGGCAGTGACGGCATGGTTTACGGGATCGGCAATGCGGATGAGGTATTCACCCTCGGCGGCGGAAAACTGACAGGCTTCCTCGGGGATGACGCGAACCCGGTCGAGGATGTTCATGTCATTCTCCCGGACCCGGATCGCCCCGGATACGTATACCTTGGGGCAGGAGAATCCACCCTGTACTACGGAAGCATGACGGAAGGCCTTCGGGACACGGAAAAAACCGACGCCGCACCCCTCGACAAAATCGAGGGCCTGCAGAAGATTGGCCAGAGGCTCTGGCTCTGCTGCGGAAACGGAATCGGCGTTCTGGACGATGACGGCCTGCATGTGCTGGATGACTATCCGATGAACAACAACATCGGCCAGGTTCTGGCGGATTACGAAGGAAATCTCTGGTTTACGTCCACACGCCAGGGCGTGATGAAGATTGTCCTGAACCGGTTTAACGATCTGTTTGCGCGCTACCATCTCCCGCCGATGGTGGTCAACTCCACCTGCCTGTACGACGGAGATCTGTATCTTGGAACGGATTCCGGCCTGATCGTGCTGGGGCAGGACATACCGAAACAGAGCATCCCTCTGTCAGAGGCCAGAACGGCCTCCGGCGCAGACCTGGAAGAGGATGATCTGCTGAAGCTGCTGGCGGGAGCCCGAATCCGCTCCATCATCCGGGACAGCCGGAACCGGCTCTGGCTCTCCACCTGGGGAAACGGCCTGCTGAGGTATGACGGAGGAAAGGTCCTCACGTTCGGCAAAGAGGAAGGCCTGCTCAGCAACTACGTCCGGATGGTCGCAGAGCGGGAAGACGGGGCCATATTGGCTGCCCACAACGGCGGCGTCGCCGTTATTGAGGGCGACCGGGTGACGGAGCGTTATGGAAAAGAGGACGGCATCGTCAATATCGAGTGCCTTTCCGTGGCGGCGGCGAAAAACGGAGATATCCTCCTCGGAACCAACGGAGACGGAATCTATGTGATCAATGACAGCGGGATCCGCAAGATCAGCTATGACGACGGGCTTTCCTCGGGCATTGTGATGAAGATCAAGCCCGATAAGGCCAGGGACCTCTACTGGCTTGTCACGAGCAATTCCATCGCGTATATGACACCGGATTACCGGGTGACAACGATACAGAACTTCCCTTATACCAACAATTTTGACCTTTATGAGAGCGATGAGGGGGACATGTGGATTCTAAGCAGCGACGGAATCTACGTGCTGCCGACGGAAGAACTGATCGCAAACGAAGAGATTTCCCCGATCCATTACAGCCTGGCCAACGGCCTGTCCAGCGTTGCCACCGGCAACTCCTTCAGTGAACGGACGCCGGAAGGCGATCTCTATATTGCGGGAAACCAGGGCGTGGCAAAGGTGAACATCAACATGCCCATCGAAGAGGTAAGCAGTCTGAAGATCAGCATTCCCTATCTGGAAGCCGACGGAGAACGGATTTACCCCGGAGCCGACGGAGCCTATCATGTCCCCCATCCGGTTCACAGGCTGACGGTGTACAGCTACGTGTTCAACTATTCCCTGTCCGATCCGACGGTCTCTTATCGGCTGGAGGGATTCGACCGGCAGGCGACCACCGTGAGCCGGAAAGATCTTGGCCCGGTGGTGTATACAAACCTGCCCGGCGGAACATATCGCTTCGTCATGAATGTACAGGACTCTCTCAAGCACACCAGCAAACCCTATTCCGTGCAGATTATCAAAGAAAAAGCTTTTTATGAGCAGACGGCCTTCTACATCGTCAGCACCCTGGCAGCATTGCTCCTGCTGTCTGCCGGCCTCATGTGGTATGACAGAAGAAAAACCCGGATGATGGAAATCAAAAACCGGAAAGCGGTGGAGCAGGAGCGGCTGAACACAGAGCTGAAGATGGCAAGTCAGATTCAGGGGAGCGTGCTGCCGCATGATTTCCCGCCGTTTCCCGACCGTACGGAGTTTGACATCTACGCGTCGATGGATCCCGCACGGGAAGTGGGCGGAGACTTCTATGACTACTACCTGATCGATGACGATCATCTTGGACTGGTGATCGCCGACGTCAGCGGCAAGGGGATTCCCGCTTCGCTGTTCATGATGATCTCGAAAGTCATCGTGCAAAGCTGCGCCATGCTGGGGCAGGGACCGGCGAATATTCTCTCCAAAACCAATGAAGCCATCTGCAGCAACAATCAGGTGGACATGTTTGTCACGGCCTGGGTCGGGATTCTTGAGATCAGCACCGGCAGGCTCACCGCAGCCAATGCGGGACACGAATATCCGGCGCTGATGAAAAACGGCGTTTTCTCCCTGCTGAAGGATAAACACAGCTTTGTCATCGGCGGGATGGAAGATGTGCCCTATCGGGAATATGAGCTTTTCCTGGAGCCGGGGGACAAACTCTTCCTGTATACGGACGGGCTTCCGGAGGCGACGGATGCGGCCGGAAAGATGTTCGGCAAGGAGCGGACTCTTCAGGCGCTTAATGAAGCCGCTTCCGCTTCGCCCAGGGACACCCTGAATCATGTCGCGGACGCGGTGAATGCATTTGTAAAGGACGCCGAGCAGTTTGACGATCTGACCATGCTCTGCCTGGAGTACAGGGGACCTCAGGGAGCTCCGAGGGAAAAGAACGAACTGCAGTAAAGCGGCTCGGGAGTCCGGGATCAGATCGGCAGGAAGCATGCCCTGCAAAGGCGAATCAAACAGTATAAGGCAGCGCTTAGCCCCTGCCGCGGTTTACGCGGCAGGGGCTAAGCGTCTTTTTTCCCGGTTATGCTTCCACCCGTTTCGGCGGAGCAGTCGTCCCGTGGTCGAAAACCCGGACGGACAACACAAGGTTGCGGGGTGGAAGTTCGGGATTCTCAATCCGCTCCAGAAGCATGCGGACACCAAGCTCGGCGATGTTCTCTTCGGCGGAATAGATACTGGTCAAAGGCGGGAGGGCGGGGTTCTCCGCGCACAGATTGTCAAAACTGATGAGAGAGAGGTCATTCGGGATGGAGAGTCCGCGGTCACGCAGAGCGTTCATGACGGGATAGGCGACCTCATCGCGGAAAGAGACAACAGCCGTATACGTCACGGGAAAAATCAGATCTGACAGACGGTTTTGAGCCAGCGCATCTTCAACCTCGCGGCCGGGAATCACCCGGACCGCACTCTCCGGAATTCCAGACTCCCGCATCGCCCGCCGGAAGCCGTTCAGACGGTCAATCTGCGAGCTGCTGAGATCCACGCCGGAGAGGAAAAGAAACTGCCGGTGGCCGAGACGGGCAAGATGCATCCCGGCGAGATAGCCGCCCTGTTCGTCGTCGCAGCGTACCGTGTCGGCATCCAGCTCGCTCACACGCCGGTCCAGAAGCACAAAAGGCATCCGGTTGGCGGTCATGTATTCGATATAATGCCGCTGCCCGAAGCTCGGGAAATAAAGGATTCCGTCGACAGACAGCGAGATGGCCGTGTGGATCAGTTTCTCGGCGAGGGCATCCTCCAGCTGCATACACAGAATCATCAGGGTGTAGCCCCGGGCGGCAACCATCACTCCGAGGAGTATTACGGCTGGATGAACGGCGGAAACTGTGCCTCCGTCAGCATGCCGTTCTGGTATCTCAACCGCTTCACCGACTATATGCCCGACCTCGCCGGCAAGATGAAGGTTGCCCCGATGCCTCTGTGGCCTGACGGCGGCCACAAGTCCGCACAGATGGGCGGCACCGGCACCGCAGTCGTGAAGACCAGCCCGAATGCCGACATTGCCAAGGAGTGGCTCGCCTATGCGACCCTGAGCTTTGAGGGCAGCGTGAACACATGGCTGATCCTGGGCTTCGATCCGATCATGACGGATGTATACGGCTCTGAGGAGATGAAGGCGCCCAACAAGTTCTTTGACTACTATGAGGACGATACCATCTTCGATATGCTCAAGACCGTCCTGGACGACATTCCGGATACCTGCCTGACCGAGTACTTCCCGGCGGCGGCCGACATTGTCCGCAACCAGATGGCCTATGACCTCGTCATCGGCGGAGGAGATCCGGCGGAGATCGCCCAGAACTGCGCCGAAGCCCTGCGCGACGAGATTATGTAAACTGCACCCGGCCCATCATTTCCTGTTTTTTGAATCCCTGACAACAGCCGGGGCGGATTTCTCCGTCCCGGCTGTTTTGACTACCGGTACATGGAGGCGATACCATGAATGAGTCGTCCCGGACGACCCTGCAGAAGAAGCACTGGCTCACGGATCCGAAGGTTGTACCCTACGTGTTCATTGCGCCGTTTCTGATTTTCTTTCTCGTGATCTATCTCTATCCCTTCATCAGCACGATTCTGATGAGCTTCCAGAAAATCGACGGACCGGGCAGCGTGGAGTGGATCGGCACGAAAAACTACGAGAAGATGTGGAACCGCAACTTCAAGCAGGCTCTGGCCACCACCTTCCGCTATGCTTTCTGGGACGTTGTGGTGCTGACAATCGTTCCGCTGATCTTTGCGGTGATTCTCAACTCCAGCAGCGTGAAATTCCCGGCTTTTTTCAAATCGGTTTTCTTTATCCCCGCACTGACATCCATCATTGTGGTCGGTATCGTGTTCCGGCTTGCCTTCGGCACGCTGGAGACGGCGCCGGCCAACCGGCTGCTGGCCCTTTTCGGGCAGCCGCCGAAGGACTGGCTGATGTTTGCCGGCACGGGCAACTTTGTCCTCGTCCTGCTGCAGCTGATTGCGATGGGCTTTTTCAGAAAGGAGGACTGAGATGAAGCATTCCAACCGTATCGACGGAAAGCGGCAGCGCGTCAGGACGGTCCTTGCGACGACCCTGATGTTTGTCACAGCTGCGCTGCTGATGGTCCCGTTCTATTTCATGTTCCTCAGCTCTCTGAAACCGGGCACCGAGATGCTTCGCAACGGGCTGAGCCTGACCTTTGACCCGGGCGTGAGCTCCTTCAAAAACTATGAAGCGCTGAACACCTACCGCGACGGCATCTACTGGCACTGGTACAAGTCCAGCCTGATCATCATGATCCTGCAGACTGTGATCGGCCTGATTCTTTCTTCCATGGTCGGCTACGGCCTCGCCATGTACCGCTTCAAGGGCAGGAACGCGGTTTTCACGCTGGTCCTGATCCTGATGATGGTGCCGTTTGAGATCCTGCTGCTGCCGCTCTACCGGATGCTGATCAAGGTCCATCTCACCGATACCTACTTTGGGGTTATCCTGCCGTATCTGGTCCCGCCCTTCATGATCTTTTTCTTCCGGCAATACGTTCTGGGTCTGCCGAAAGAGCTTCTGGAGGCGGCGCGTATTGACGGCTGCAGCGATTATGGTGTATTCTTTAGAATCATGGTGCCCAATATGATCCCGGCCTACGGCGCCATGACGATTCTCTCCTGCATGAACAGCTGGAACAACCTTCTCTGGCCGCTGATTGTGCTCAATACCAATGAGAAGTTCACGATCCCGATCGGCATGGGCACGACCATCACGCCCTACGGCAACGCCTTCGATGTGCTGATGCCGGGCGCCGTCATGGCGGTTGTTCCGATTATCATCGTCTACCTGTTTGCACAGAAGACCTTTATCGCCGGCCTGACTTCCGGCAGTGTGAAAGGATGAGCAAATGAAACAAGCAAGTATCATTCTGGATCGGGATTATCAGATCGCCCGGATCGACAGACGTCTGTTCGGCTCCTTCATCGAACACCTGGGACGGGCGGTCTACGGCGGGATCTATGAGCCCGGCCATCCGCTGGCCGACGAGCTGGGCTTCCGCACCGATGTGATGGAGGCCGTCCGGAAGCTGGGTGTGCCGCTGGTGCGGTATCCGGGCGGAAACTTTGTCTCGGGCTTCCGCTGGGAGGACAGTGTCGGCCCCATCGAGAAGCGCCCGAAGCGGCTGGATCTCGCGTGGTTCACGACCGAGACCAACGAGGTCGGGCTCCACGAATTCGCCCGCTGGGCAAAGAAGGCCGAAAGTGAGATCATGTACGCGGTCAATCTCGGCACCCGCGGCCCTGAGCAGGCGAGAGACATCGTGGAGTATGCCAATCATCCCGGCAACAGTACGCTCTCCGACCTCCGGATCGCGAACGGACAGAAGGAGCCCTTTGGGATTAAGCTCTGGTGCCTCGGAAACGAGATGGACGGCCCCTGGCAGATGGGTCAGAAGACCGCTTATGAATACGGCCGCACCGCAAACGAGGCCGCCAAGATGATGAAGTGGG
The DNA here is from genome assembly GCA_017627975.1 of Oscillospiraceae bacterium. The sequence goes on along the minus strand of JAGAFT010000119.1, from coordinate 3,454 downwards.
TCGACCCCTCCATCGAGCTGGTGGCCTGCGGCTCCTCCAGCTCCGAGATGCCGACCTTCGGCGACTGGGAGCTCACGATGCTGAACGAGTGCTATGACAACATCGACTATGTCTCGCTGCACCGCTACTATGCCAACCCGACCGGCGACACGGCGGGCTTCCTTGCCCGGACGATGGATATGGACGACTTTATCCGGAGCGTCGTGTCGATCTGTGATGCGGTAAAGGGAAAGAAACACAGCAGGAAGCAGATCAACCTCTCCTTCGACGAATGGAACGTCTGGTATCACTCCCGTCAGCAGGATGAAGAGATCTGGAAACGGGAAAAGTGGGACCGTGCTCTGCCGCTGCTGGAGGACATCTATAACTTCGAGGACGCGCTGCTGGTCGGATCCATGCTGATCACGCTGCTGCGGAACTCGGATCGGGTCAAAATCGCATGCCTGGCGCAGCTGGTCAATGTGATCGCGCCCATCATGACCCGCAACGGAGGGGGCTGCTGGGCCCAGACCATTTATTATCCCTTCATGCATGTGTCGAAATACGGCCGTGGGACTGCACTCCGGGCCATTGTGAACTCTCCGGTCTATGACTGCCGTGACTATGAAGGGGTCCCGGTACTGGATGCCATGGCAACCCGGGACGACGACGGAAACCTGACGGTGTTCTGTGTGAACCGGGACCTCTCGGAGGAGTGCCTGCTGTCCCTGGATTTGAGATCCTTCGGGGCACTGGAGATGACGGAACACATCGTTCTGCACCACAGCGATGTCCATGCCGTCAATACGGAGGAGGAGCCGGATGAGGTCGTTCCGGTTCAAATTCCGGTCCAGCCCGTACCCGTGGAAAGACCGCAGATCCTTTTGCCGCCGCTGAGCTGGAATGTGCTCCGTTTTCAGAAGAAGGCATGAGAACATGCGGAACCAGGCGAAGGGAAAAACAGATAAGCATACAGCCTGCCCCCGCTGCGACGATCCGCAGCGGGGGCAGGCTGTATGAAAAGACAGAATAAACGATGTCAGGTCTTGATCGGGATGGCATAATAGCCATACTGATAGTCGATGTCCTTTTGCCAGTCGGCAGGCATCAGGGTGGTGCGGAAATAGGCGTCATGCGGCTCAAGATTCAGCACATGCAGGGCCTGAAGGGCGAGATGAGAGGGAGAGTCGAAGCTTTCAAGCGACGAGTGCGTCAGGGCTGCACGGAACTTGTAATAAAAGACCTTATACGGCGGATAAAATTCCACGATGTCATTGACCGGGAGATGAAGCTGCCGGATCAGGCGTTCCTCCACCAGCAGACCCCAGGTGATGCGGCCGTCACGCTCTGCCTTCATGGAGGACTTGACGATGGGGATATAACTCATCCAGCTCTTCAGAATTTCATAAATTCTGGGATCCTGCAGAAAGTCGTACCGGTCGGTATGCGGCAGAAAAGCCATCGGCCTGCTCCAGCGGATGTCCCAGTCGCTGTCCTGGCTTTTCAACGGTTCGGCCCAGTTGAGGAAATTCGCATAATCCTCCGCAAGCGCCTCATCCAGAAGAATCTCTTCCTTCATGTGCTCCACGTTTTCGGACAGGCGGCGGTCTACCGAGGCGTTGTCCTGCCGGTGAGCGGTCAGAATGTCCCGGATCTCCCGCAGGGTCATGCCGTAATTCCGCAGGCGGATGCATTCAATCAGGAGCATCGTCGTGTTGAAGGGGTAATAGCGGTAGCCGCTGTCGCTGCGGCTGGGCTGTATAATCCCCTGATCTTCATAATGCTTCAGCAAGTCGGGGGTAACCCCCAGGTATTTGGCGAATTCCCCGATGCGGTATTCTTTGATTTGGCTCATACGGATCGTTCTCCTGCTCTCATAACATTGCCCGGCCTACAGGGTATGAACATTATAGCGCGAAAATGAAAATCATTCAAGGGCGCCGGCACAGGGACGGTTTCGGAATTCCGCAGGCGCGTGAGCGGTGAAAATCCGCTTGACATAAGAGTTACACTTGACTTTATAATATGACCATTCCGAAGGGAAACCAAATCGCGCAAAACCAAATTCTGAAAGGAGCTATTGCATGAAAGAACTTTCCCGCCGCGACTTTTTGAAGGGCGCTCTGGCCGGCACCGCCGCCGCTGCGCTCACCACCGTCACCGGTGTATCCGCCTTTGCCGAAGAGAAGGGCATCTACACCCCGGGCACCTATTCCGCCTCTGCCAAGGGCATCGGCAGTGACGTCACGGTCACCATGACCTTCGACGCCAACAGCATCACGGATGTCGCCATCGACGTCTCCGGCGAGACCCCGGGCATCGGCGCCGCCATCGGCGAGCAGATGCAGGATGCGATCCTCGCGGCTCAGGGCGCGGATGTCGACGCCGTCACCGGCGCATCCGTCACCAGCGACGCCATCCGTCAGGCGGCCGCGGCCTGCATTGAGCAGGCGAGCGGACAGGCGGTCACCCTCACCGAGCGCGAAGAGACCGTCGGCGACTGGCTGGGCGAGGCTCCGGAAATCGCCGAGAGCGACATCACCGAAGAGCTCGAGACCGAGGTCCTGGTGGTCGGCTGCGGAACCGGCGGCTGGATTGCCGGTATGACCGCCGCGGAAGAGGGCGCGAAGGTCCTTATCGTCGAGAAGGCGGACGCCCCCACCAAAATCAAGGAAGACATCGGCGCCATCAACTCCAAGCTGCAGCTGGAAGCCTTCAAGGAATTCCCCGAGTTTGAGATTGACAAGATTGAAGCCCTGCAGGACATCGTCCGCTATGCCAGCGGCTACGTCGACAGCGACCTCGTGAAGACCTGGATCAACAACTCCGGCGAGCTGGTCGACTGGCTGACCAACATCCTCGAAGGCACGGGCCACTGGTTCATGCAGCTCGAGGGCGGCATCGGCAATCAGGAGCATCCCGAGCGCGACAAGGCCTATGCCACCGGCCACAGCCCGCACCCGGTTGAGGGCAAGCCTGACGACGTCACCCTCAACACCGACATGCAGGCCTTCATCGAAGAGCGCGGCGGTGAGATCCGCTGCAACACCTGCCTGGTGAAGCTGGATGTCGATGTTGCCGCCGGCAGAGTCACCGGCATCATCGCCCAGGACACCACCGACGGCCACTACATCCGCATCAAGGCCTCCAAGGGCACCATCATGGCGACCGGCGGCTATGCCAGCAACACCGAGATGATGCTGGCGCTGCAGCCCCAGACCATGAAGATGAAGATCAATGTTCCCATGGGCTCCAAGTCCGACGGCGCCGGCATCAAGGCGATGCTCTGGGCGGGCGCAGAGATGGATCCCTGCCACGCCTCCATGATGTTCAACCGCTGCTCCTGCCTGCCGACCGAGACCGCCGGCTACAAGACCAACGGCAAGTGGTTCTGGTTCGGCGAGCAGCCGTTCCTGAAGGTCAACCTGAAGGGCCAGCGCTTCTGCAACGAGTCCGGCCCCTATGAGTTCATGCT
>JAGAFT010000118.1 GCA_017627975.1 Oscillospiraceae bacterium | reverse complement strand
TTCCATGGCGCCGCCGGAGACCACGCTCCAGACCATGGCGTCGGTGATGAGAGAGCCGAGGTTGGTCTGCTCGGTGCGGTTGCCGGGCGCGCGCTCCCCGTTCAGGTCGACCTCAGAGGTGGCAAAGACAGCGCCGTATTCCGCGTCGACCGCATCCATGATTTCCTTTGCCGCGGCATCGACATCGGCGTCCTTCGGGAGATTTGCGGCTTCAATCAGAAAATGGTCGTCGATGGTTTTGGTGGCGTTGTCAATCACGACGACGCCGACGTTGGCAAAGTAGCAACCGGTGGATTGGATGGGCTCGCCGTTTTCACCGGCGGTCATGACGGTGTGGGAGTGACCGTCGATCAGAAAGTCGATATCGGTGACCTTGTCGTACAGATCGATGGAGCGGTAGCCGTTGGCGGCGGACTCCTTGGCCACGCCGAGATGGACCAGGCCGATGATCAGATCCGCATTCTGCTCCTTCAGGCTGTCGACAGCCAGCTGGGCGCTGGCGTAGAGGTCGTCAAAGGTTGCAAAGGAGATCTCCTGGATGAGACCGGGATTAACCTTGGTGGCGGTCTCCGGGGTCTCCAGACCGAAGAAGCCGATCTTCAGCGTTTCGGGCTCGGCCGGCGCCTCTTCGCCTTCGGCCGGCTGTTCGGCTTCCTCCGGCGGGGGCAGCTCGATTTCCACCGTGGCGGTGGCGGGCAGGATGCTCTCGCCGGTCTCGTCGAGGTAGACATTGGCGCAGATGGTTTCAAACTCCGCTTTCTTCAGGTTCTCCATCAGCTGGGCATAGCCGAAGTCAAACTCGTGGTTGCCGAGGGTCACGACGTCATAGCCGGCGGCATTCATCATGGTGACGGCGCTCAGACCCTTTGAGTTGCTGACATAGGGGCTTCCCTGACTGAAGTCACCGGCGTCGACCATGATGACCTTTTCGGCGCCGGCAGCCTCCATGAAGCTCTTCATGGCAGTCATGTAGGCATAGCCCCACAGCCTGCCGTGGACGTCGTTGGAGTGCAGGATCACGGTTTTCCCTGTGTAATCGGTGGAAAACAGCCTGGCGTTGGCGGCGTAGTCGTAGTCCGCATAGGACGTGGCGCCGAGGGCCAGAAGCATCACGAGGGAAAGAACGAGGGCAAGGATCTTACTCGCTTTTTTCATAAGCTGACCTCCATATCTTTTTATTTGATTGCCCATAAACAGTATAATGGAAAACGGGAAAAAGAACAAGACAATAAATTAACATTAAATGCTGCTGTCGCCGGCTGACCGGATGAAAGCGGTACCGAAATGAAATAGGCCAGGAGCTTTTTCAGGACGATTCAGCCTCGATTTTGGCAATGGTATCCTTCCGGATCAGCTCCCGCAGACTTGTGAGATAAGGAGAAAAGGCCACCTTATCGTCGGCATAGTGCATATTCAGATCAAATTCGTTTTCCGACCAGGTGCCGAGATCCGACTCGTTGTGCTGAATCAAAGCTTCCAGACTGTCCAGGGCCTTAAAGATCCGGGCTTCGAGGGTTTTTCTCTCGCTCATTTCCTTATATAAAGAAGCCATTTCCTCCCGGAAAGGTTCCGGCAGAGTCGAAACCCATTCAGCCAGCAGCTCGTCTTCCCGCTTTTCATCTGAGGAGGTCTTCAGAAATGTGGGGATGTCTCCGGTAAAAGCCTCTCCGAGATCGTGGATGAGGCACATCCGGAGCACTTTGTTCATGTCTGCCTCCGGAAACTCATCGCTGACCCAGTAAGCCATCAGGGAAATCCGCCAGCTGTGCTCAGCGACACTTTCATGTCTGCCTCCGGAGGTATAGCAGTGCCTGGTGGCATCCTTCAGCCGTTCTGCTGTATGCAGCGCCTGCAACAGGGCAGCTCCTTCCATATGTATTTGCTCCTTTCTGAAAAAGGCACATCGCACAGGGGCTCTGGAGCCCGCGTGCGATGTGTGAATGAGAATCTGTGATAAAAGCGTTACCTCGACCCCTTGTCGTACGGAATACCCTCGGCCTTCGGTGCGCGGGAGTTCTTGGAAGTCAGGGCGAGCACGATCAGGGAGACAATATAGGGCATCATGTTGTATACATTGCCCGGGAGATTCAAAGCGGCCAGAGAGGGGAAGCCGACATAGGTGTTCGACAGAGCGCGGAACAGACCGAACAGCAGCGCCGCCAGCGCAATGCGTCCGGGCTTCCACTGGCCGAAGATCATGACCGCCAGGGCCAGGAAGCCGAAGCCGGCAACGCCGTTTTCAAACTTCCAGATCGAGACGCCTGCCAGAATGTAGCAGATGCCGCCGAGACCGCCGAG
>JAGAFT010000017.1 GCA_017627975.1 Oscillospiraceae bacterium | reverse complement strand
GCCTTTATTGAATTTGATACTACTATTAATCAGTCTGTTTGTGCCATACATCCAAATAATTATTGCAATATGAAATATTTGCTTTTCTATATGCAGTTTTTGAGACCGAGGTGGATGGAATATGCTTCAGGGACGAGGAAGGATCCAAATATAAATAAAGTGATAATTAAAAAAACGGTTTTCCCCCTTCCGCCCCTCGCGGAGCAGAAGCGCATCGTCGCCCGGCTGGAGGAACTCCTGCCCCTGTGCGAGAAACTGAAATAAACACTTGGGAAAGACTGTGCCTAACGGTGTTTTTACAGCAGATAATAACGGCGGCACATATTCTCTTGTGAAGACACAGGGACGGTTTTTTGTCTTGCTTGACTGCTTCTCCGTGCTCGATCCTACAAAACCAAAAACGAGGCTGAATCACTTTTACCGGTGATCCAGCCTGATCTATAATTCTTCGTTATGACATGAGTTTTCGCTCCGGGTTGACATGGGGGAATCGCTTTGCAATTTAAGAATATCTTCTGTAGATTTCGCCGCGATTTCCCGCATCAAGCAAATAGATAATCAACTGCTCATCATCCAGACTATAGATGATCCTGTATTCTCCGACGCGCAGACGAAAAAGGCCCTTATTTTGATGTCCTTTCATTTGCTTGATGTCTCCCGAATCGGGTAATTGCTCAATCGCCTCGACAATGCGGCGCTTCTCGTTCAGAGGGAGACGGTCTATAAACTTCTTTGCCGGTTTTCGAATGATGATCCTGTACATCAGGCAAGACCCCACTCCTTCTTGCATTCTTCAAGGGAGTATTCGACCTCACGCTCGGGATCTTGAAGGTATTGTTGGTAAAGCGCTTCACAATAAAGATCATCTTCAGCTTCTTCCCCTGCTATCAGGCCTTGTAGATAAGCCAGAACAAAAGAAAGCTTGAAATCCGGAACAGCATCAAGAAGTTGATTGCAGCGTTCTCTTGTGCTCAACAAATACACACCCTTTCTCCAATGATATCTGTTATTATTTTAGGTAGAACAGGGAAAATTGTCAACAATAAGTTTAGAGTGCAAGAGAGGCGTGTGTCAGGGGACGATTCTCCCGGCAGGCTGTGGTTTGCCGCCGCTGTGTCGTTCCTGCGTTCCTGCGAATGATCCCTGTTATTGTTGAATACATGCAAATGTTATGATAAAATCAGCATGTGTGATGCTTTTGTGACGGAAAGTACCCTACAATACCATGAAGAAGCATTGCACAGTGAAGGTACCCATAAGCTTCTGCACATGTAAGGCGGTTAAATCATGGATCACGCAAAATAACAGCAGACCGGGAACGCTGTGACCGTAAGGATACGAACAACGGAACGATCAAGGAAAGAAATACGCTCTCTTCCGAGGGCGTAAGTTTTAAGGAGCAGTTAGATTGAACTAATTATTGCCGGCCGTTCAGCTCGCTTTTTTGTTTACAGATCCAGATAGTATTTTCCGTTCGCGTTGATGATGGTGGTGTTTTTGTACTGCAGGACACGCTGCTGCCGCGGGTCATAGCGCTTGTGGATATGCCCGTGGACGAGATAGGAGGGCTGCCAGCGGTCCAGAAGAGGGAGAAAGGCCTCAAAGCCGCGGTGTGTGATGTTGTCCTCGTCTCCATAGCCTGCGGCCGGGGCGTGGGTGAGAACAATGTCGACCCCGCCCGCCCGCATGATTTTCCATTGGAGCTTCAGGATGCGCATGCGCATCTGACGCTCGGAGTACTGATACGGTCCGCCGTTATAGCGCAGGCAGCCGCCCAGGCCCAGGATCCGGAGCCCGTTTACGACCACGAGCCGGTCATCGATGCAGTCACAGCCTTCGGGAGGCTGGCGGTCATAGGACCAGTCGTGGTTGCCGTGGACATAGAGCAGGGGGCGGTTTGCCATGGTCACCAGGAAGCTGAGATAGCTTGCCTTGAGGTCCCCTGCGGACAGAATCAGATCCACGCCGTCTAGGTTGCCCGGACGGTAATATTCCCAAAGATATTTGTCTTCCTCATCTGAGATGAGCAGCAGCTTCACAGCTGTCCTCCTTCTGCCTCCGGGAGCAGTTTTTTTCTGTACAGACCGAGAATGTGCATGGTTTCGGCGTATTCGGGGCGGAGCTCTTCGTAATCGGGGACTCTGCCGACAACATTATCGCAGAACCAGTCCATGGAGACGATTTCGTCCGGACTGAAGGAGTGCTCCCCGTCGTTGCGCAGGGTGCCGCTTTGGTCGAAGATGCGCATGCGGAAGGGCTGAAGAGAGCCGTTGCAGATCCCCGTGCGGAGAATCCGGCCGAGACCGGCAACGCCGTCGGGGAGATACTTGCTCAGGTGGACATCGAGCACGCCGCTGGCCATGCCCCACCAGTAGTTGATGGCCTTGCTGTCGGAGATGTCGTTCCAGGCGCCGCTGAAGATGCTCCAGACGATCTTTTCATAGAGCTTGCCCCAGTCCCAGAAAGGCGTGACCAGGGGGATGAGGGTGCCGTCCTTCTGCAGTTTGAAGGTGCCGAGCTCGAAGTCCTTCCAGACAGTGCCGGAGCTGACAATTTCGCGGTTGGAGATGACGGAAACACCGCTGTCCAGAAGCCGCTTCACCGGATCGCCTGGCAGGCAGGCCCAGTCAAGGCGGATGACGGCCTTCGGGTTGGTCATACGGGCGCCGAGCGCGAAGGCGTTGACGCTGGCCGGGGTGCCGAAGATCGGATTGTTGGCAACATAGCCGATCTCATTGCTCTCGGACATGATTCCGGCGATGGCGCCGGTGATATACTTGCATTCATAGGTCCGGCCGTTGTACATGCGGACGCCGGTATAGGGCTGGAACACCGCGCAGGTCAGGAAGCGGACGTTCTTGTGAAGAGCGGCGGCTTTGCGGCAGGCGCTGACCATGGCGGCGTCGGTGGCGAAGACGAGCTCCGCACCGTCGGCAATGGCCTCTTCGAGCACGGCCTCGTAGTCCCGGAAGTCCCGCAGATAGGTCTTTACGGAGACCTTGGAACCGAGCTGATCCTCGAGATACTGCCGCCCCTCATCATGGGCCTGAACCCAGGTGCTGTACTCGGGAGGAGCGTCATAGAGAAAAGCGATGTTCAGGTGGTCCGGGCGGGCGATGCTGATGATCTTGGAAATGACGTTCTTTCCTTTGTCAGCGGGCTCGGTGCTGAGTTCGATGGCGGTGTCGTCCGTCTGCGCCAGCATGTCCGGCCACAGGGTGTCGATCCGCTTGGAGAGTTCCGGCAGCGTCAGATCCTTGATGTCGGAGAAGGAAAAGACCTGCAGCCAGGTCAGAAGCGCTTCGGCCGGAGTGACCTGATCCTGCCCGGGCCGCTGCTTCTGCAGCGCGTCGCGGAAGTGGCTGAACCCGGCAGAGAAGCTGCGCCTCTCCTGATCGGTCCAGACGTGTTCCGGCTCAAAGCCCAGGGCCGCCTGAAGTTTGGCATAACTGCCCCGGTGGCGGAAGTCGATCCCGTAGAGGCCGGAGAGAGAGTAGAAGTGCATAAACTCATAATAGACCTGCACTTCATGATCTTCGGACCAGCGTGGGATCACGCGCCTGACATGGGCGGCGATGCGGGGCGAGTCATAGCTGAGCAGCACGCTGAGCCGCTTGTTGCCCTCCTGAATGTAAAACCGGCCCAAAAATTCATAGCATTCCACTGCGTCGCGGATGCCTTCTTCGCTCAGGTGGGCATCACAGAGGCTGATCCACTTGGCGGCAAATTCACTTGTCGGTTCCAGCAGGGGCATGAAATTCCCGGCGAGGGCAGCCGTCCGTCCGGCGGACTTGGTACCGACAAAACGGTCGGCAGGTACCTGGATAATGCCAAGATCGGCATAGCCGGCGACGGCGGATTCCTGTATGATGTCATCCAGCACGAGAGGATAGGGATATTCGCCGTGGAGGACGGCGTTCTTGTAGTATTTCTGCCCTGCCTTCAGGGCATGGTTGTATTGTTCAACCGCTTCAGATCTCATGAAACGTCCTTTCTTTTTTCTTTCAGGTTCAGGAGAATGACGGCTGCCAGGATCAGCAGCACGCCGAGGCCGGAAGAGAGCGTCAGGGGCTCAGAGAAGACGAGCACACCGATCAGCGTGGCGACCATCGGCTCAATGGTGGCGAGAATTCCGGCACGGCTGGCCTCTACGGTGCGGAGGCCCAGCGTATAGGTGAGGAAGGGAACCACGGCGGTAATCAGCGCCGTGAGGCAGCAGAAGAGAAACAGACCGAGGGGAGAGGGAGCAGAGGAGATTCTGGCGATGATCTCTGCCGGACGGCTGATGAACCAGGAGCCCACGGCCGCAAAGAGGAAGGTCCAGGTGGTGACGGAATAGGGGGAATAGCGCCGCAGCGCGACGGTGCCGAGAATGCTATAGAGCCCGTAGCCGAACCCGGAACCGAGCCCGATCAGAAGACCGGGCAGCGTGAGGCCGCCGCCGGAGATCCCGGAGACGAGAACGCAGCCGCCGAAGGCAAGGGCCAGGGCAAGAAGCTTCCGGCCGGTCAGCTTCTCATGGAAGAAGAGCACGGACATCAGCATGATCCAGATCGGGGAGGTATAGAGCAGGATTGCGGCGGTGGAGAGGGACATCATGTTGATCGCGGTGAAGTAACAGGAGGAGAAAAACAGAACGCTTCCGACACCGAGACCGAGAAAGAGAGGCAGATCCCGCGGAGAAATGCGAAAGCCCGCCGGGTCACACAAAAGCAGGATCAGGCAGAAAGCGACCGCGGCCAGGGTCAGCCGGACAGAGGTGATCTGAATCGAGGTGAAGCCGAAGGCCGTGAGCCTGCGGACGAAAATCCCCATGCTGCCCCAGAAGATGCCCGCCAGGATGATGAGAGCGGGGCCGAGGACAGAAGAATTCGATTGTTTCATGTACCGTATCACTTCCTGCGTCCGTCGCGTTCTCCCACAGAGCGGCGCCCGGGGAGACCGTGTGCAAGAATACATCATTGCAAAGGGAATTGTCAAGGGAAAGCTTGTATCCCGTATATGAAACGGAACGGGAAAACGGCAGCGGAATGCAGAAGCGATTGAGTTTTCAGGGGAAATGGATTATAATATCGGAAATCATGCAAAGGGAAGCGCCGGCGACAGCGGCTGTACGGAAAAAGAGGGAGATCGGATGCAGGAGAACGACGCGCTGCAGATCCAATTGAGAAAAAACCAGGATACACTGAAAATCGTGGGGCTCGGCGTCATGGTTTTCGGTGTCTGGAGCATCGTCAAAACAATTCTGTATACCACGGCCCAATGGAGCAGTATCACGGAAGAAATCGTGGTACCGGAAGCGAATGAGACAATCGCGAAGATGGTATATATCTTCATGATCGCTGTCACCATGGTCGTTGAAATCGCGGTCCGGCTCTATATCGGCCGGTCTGCGATCGCGGAAGGAAGAGGAGAGAGAAGACGTCCGGGCTATATCGCAGTCGCTTTTCTGATTGCATTTCTGGGTCTGGCCCTGACGGCAAGCGCCATCGTAATACCCGGAATCCACATAGAACTGAATCTGGATCTGCTGGCGTCGCTGTTTGTGGAGATCACATCCGCGGTTATTACCTTTGAGATGTGCTGGTCCGCTGTCCGGGTCAGGAAGCTTCGCAGGCAGCTTGCAGAGCGGGAGTGAGAAGATGCAGAAGGATTTTCACTATTACGCGACCTACTGCGCGGCTGTCCTCGCGGGATACAGCCATGAGGAGAGCATGCGCCTCTGTACCAGCGCACAGTTTGTGGATCTCTGCTCCAGAAACCTGCTGGTGAAGCTCAAAGCGCCGCGGTCGGCGGCGACAACCCAGCTGACCATGGAGATGGCGAACGCGAGAACGGATCTCCTGGGGCTGCAGGATATTACGAGAATCTGGGCCTCCTTCCATTTCCTGCCTTACGATCTTCAGGCGGAAAAGAGCGGCTGCACCAGACTGTACCGGAACAAATACCGCCTGATCTGCCGTCCGAACGGAGATCTTGTCGAAAGCACGGTGGAGCTGGCAAAGGGGAACGGCCCGGAGGCTGCGGGGATCGCGATGCACGTGCTGGCGGATACCTGGGCCCACAGCTGGTTCGCCGGGACGCCGTCGCTGGTCATCAACAACACGGATGATTATTTCTTTGAGCTGCTTCCGGACGGATCGAAGCGAAAGATCAGGTTCCGGCACAGCACCAGCAAACCGGACGATCTGGAGGCGGGAATCTATACCAACAGCCTGTTTCAGCCGGAGGAGTCCGCGATCATGAATCTC
>JAGAFT010000117.1 GCA_017627975.1 Oscillospiraceae bacterium | reverse complement strand
TTCCATTCTCTTCGCCGAAATCGCAGAGCAGCCACAGGAAGCCGCCCGGCAGGAGCGTGAGGTTCCATTTGTCCACCGTCCGCCCGGTCAGCAGGTCACGGTATTCGCCCAGTTCGTCGATCGATACCCGCCGCTCCGTCTCGGCAAAGTTGAAGAGGGCCAGCAGCTTCTCCCCCTGATGGTAGCGCCCGATGCCGAGGACAGCGTTGTCCCCGGTCCGGAGCAGCCAGACATCGGCCCGGCTGTCAAAAACGCGGTGGGCATCGCGCAGGGTCTCCAGCGCACGCAGCGCGGTAAAGATCTGCCCCTCCGGGGTGGCCGGATCGTGGCGGAGCTTCGCCGCCTCCCAGTTCATATTGCCCCGGTGGAGGTAGCGGCTGTCGGCCGCCTTGTCCGGATCATCGTGGTAGCTGTAGTCGTTCTCCTGGGCGATCTCGTCGCCGCTGTAGAGCACGGGAATTCCGCTGAGCGTGAACATGTAGGCATGCAGGCTGATATCCAGGCGCAGCGCCCAGGCGAGCTTTTCCTCATCCTTCTCATAGCGCGCCGCCTCTACGCCGCAGAGCGAAGCCGTCGTGCCGCAGAGCCGTGCGTCGCCCAGGCGGGGATCGTCGTTGTAGAGCTCTCCCCGGCTCGGGCTGCCCGGCAGGCGTCCGGTCAGGCAGTCGTTCAGGAATTTCTTGTGCGGCACCTCGCCCATGCCAAAATGGCTGAGGAAACCGTAGTCGAGGCCCCAGCCGATGTCGTCGTGGCAGCGCAGGTAGTTGAGGAAGGTGTATTCCTTCGGAAGGGCAAAGACCTGGCTCAGCTGGTACTGCAGCAGGCGCACATCCTTGGTCGCCACGGTGTGCCAGGTGCTTGCCATGGTGGTGACGTTATAGAGCATGTGGCATTCGGGCTTCTCCACCGTGCCGAAATACGGGACGACCTTGGAGGGCTCCATGACCACTTCGCCCAGCAGCAGCGTGCCCGGGCAGACGATGTCCGCCGCCATGTGCATCATCCGTACCAGGGAATGGACCTGCGGCAGATTGCGGCAGTTTGTGCCAAGCTCCTTCCAGATATAGGGCACCGCATCCAGGCGGATGATGTCCACACCCTGATTGCAGAGGTAGAGCATGTTTTCCGTCATGTCATTGAAGACAATGGGATTGGCGTAGTTCAGGTCCCACTGATAGGGGTAGAAGGTTGTCATTACGACCTTATGAGCTTCTTCACACCAGCTGAAGTTGCCGGGCGCGGTGGTGGGAAATACCTGCGGCACCGTCTTCTCAAACTCCTCCGGAATGGTCCAGTCGTCATAGAAGAAATACCGCGCCTGGCACTCCGGGTCTCCGGCTCGGGCCTTTTTTGCCCACTCGTGATCCTCGCTGGTGTGGTTCATCACAAAATCCAGGCAGAGAGAGATGCCTCTCGCATGGCAGTCCGCGGCCAGTGCTTCCAGATCTTCCATGGTACCCAGTTCCGGCTCGATCTTCCGGAAGTTTGCCACCGCGTAACCGCCGTCGCTGCGCCCCTTCGGGCTCTCCAGAATCGGCATCAGGTGCAGGTAGTTTACGCCGCAGTCTTCAAGATAATCCAGTCTTTCACGAACGCCGTTCAGGCTTCCGGCAAAGGCGTTTACGTACATCAGCATGCCCAGAAGGTTATGCCCCCGATACCAGTCGGGATTCTTCAGGCGCTGCCGGTCCAGCTTCTTCAGCGCCGCAGAGCGTTCCTGCCAGGCCCGGTACAGCATCCCGGTAAAATAGTCCCAGGCAGCTTCATCGCCGTGGTAAAGGTCCATATAGCGTGCCCGCAGTTCTTCCTCGCAGCTTTCGAAGCGAGTGCGAAATTCTGTTTTCCACTTTTCTCTGTTCATGATTTGCCCTCTGTTGACTGTCCGAATTGATATTTTTATTGTATTCTGTCAAATCTTTGCTGTCAAATGATATCTCAAATGATATCCATTAACGAAATGCTGTGCCTGTATATTTCGCTGTGCAGTAAATTTCGTTTTAGCAGAAAAAGGCTCTATGCGAAAACCGTAATCTGTGATATGATACGTTTCATGAAGCCCGCCGCACGCGGCGGAGTACTGTCTGAATTGAAGAGGAATGATCGCCATGAGTCAGGCATTACAGGAAGCAAGAAGCTTTGAAAAACGCCACGGCAGCGCCATCCCCGACAGGGATCGCCCGCTCTTTCATCTTACGCCCTGGATTGGCTGGATGAACGACCCGAACGGCTTTTCCTGGTATCAGGGGCAGTACCATATGTTCTATCAGTATCACCCCTATGACTCTCACTGGGGCCCGATGCACTGGGGCCACGCCGTGAGCCGCGATCTGCTGCATTGGGAGTTTCTCCCCTGCGCGCTGGCGCCCGATATGCCCTATGACAAGGACGGATGCTTCTCCGGCAGTGCGGTCGAGCTCTCCGACGGACGGCAGCTGCTCATGTATACCGCTGTCCGCCATGAGACCATGCCCGACGGGCAGGTCCGCGAAGTCCAGACACAGAGCCTCGCCTTCGGAGACGGGCTGAACTATGAGAAATATGCCGGGAACCCCATTCTGACGGAGGCGGATCTTCCGACCGGCGGCAGCCGCTTTGATTTCCGTGATCCGAAGATCCTGAAGCTCCCCGACGGTTCGTTCCTCGCTCTGATCGCCAACAACCGCCTCGGCGAGGGCGGTCAGATTTTGCAGTACCGCAGCGAGGATGCCATTCATTGGAGCCTCGTCGGCCCTCTGGCGGAGAATCATAACCGCATCGGCCTCATGTGGGAGTGCCCCGATTTCTTCCGTCTCGACGGATACGACGTGCTGCTGGCCAGCGCCCAGGACATGCTGCCGAAGGGCTTTGAATACCACAACGGGAACGGGACCTTTTACCTGCTGGGCCACTGCGGCGAGACCGGTGTCTTCACGGAAGAGTCCGACCACGCCGTGGACTACGGCATCGACTTCTACGCGCCGCAGACGGTCCTCACCCCCGACGGGAGACGTGTCATGATCGGCTGGATGCAGAACTGGGACACCTGCAACCTGCACACCAGATGGGTCCCCTGGTTCGGTCAGATGAGCCTGCCGAGAGAGCTCTCCGTCCGTAACGGCATCCTTTACCAGACGCCGGTCCGGGAGCTGGAGGAGCTGCGCGGAGAAGCCGTTCGCCATGAACACGTGCTGATCGAGGATTCCGAAATCCGGCTTCCCGGTATTCACGGCCGCACCGTCGACCTGGAGCTGGAGATTGAGCCGGAAGGGCCGCTGTTTAACCGCTTTGCCGTCCGCTTTGCCCAGAACGAGCTCTACCACACCACGGTCAGCTTCCGCCCGCATGAGTCTGTCCTGAAGATCGACCGGAAGTTCTCCGGTTCCCGCCGCGCCATCATCCACCAGCGCCGCGCCAAGGTCCGTCACGACGGCGGCCGTCTGAAGCTTCGCCTCATTCTGGACCGCTTCAGCGCGGAGGTATTCGTCAATGACGGTGAGCAGGTGCTTTCCGCCACCGTCAGCACCGATCTTGGCGCCGAGGGCATCAGCTTCTTTGCCGACGGGGCCGTTCGGATCAACGTGCTCAGCTATCAGCTGGGAGTCTGAGCGTTCAGCTTCTGCTTTGCCCTTGTGAAGAGTATCCTGCCTGTTCTTCTCCGGAGACCGTTTCGGTCTCCGGTTTTTCTTTTTGTCTTGACCGGCTGTGCCGAAACCAGGCTGTCAGAAGAGCAGCATCCGCGCCTCGTAGGGCCGCAGCATCGCGGGATCATTCCCTGCATCGCTGTAGCTGCTGAGCAGAAGTTTGCCGCCCTTTTCTTCCTCTGTGAGAGGATCCGGCATGGCTTCGCCGAAGAAGTTGCACACGACCAGAAGCCTGTGTTCTCCGTCGTCCCTCCGGTAGGCGAAGAGGCGTTTATCCTCCTCCAGCAGCGGCTTATAGGTTCCGTTCACCAGAACGGGCAGTTCTTTTCTCAGCCGGATCAGCGTCCGGTAGCAGGCGAAAACCGAATCATCCCGTCCAATCTGGTCCTCAGCGTTGATCTCGCGGTAATTCGGGTTCACCGTAAGCCACGGCTCGCCCGTCGTGAAGCCGGCGTTGGGCGCCGTGCTCCACTGCATGGGTGTCCGGGCGTTGTCACGGCCTTTGCGCCGGATCGCGTCGCGGATCCACGCTTCGGAGTAGCCCTGTTCCCGGCGCTCACGCACCATGTTCAGGATCTCAATATCCCGGCACTCCTCTACCCGGAAGTCATAATTGGTCATGCCGAGTTCTTCGCCCTGATAGACATAGGGTGTCCCCTGCATCCCGTGCAGGAGGATTGCCAGCATCTTTGCAGACTCCACCCGGTACACACCGTCGTCGGCAAAGCGGGAGACGCTGCGCGGCAGGTCGTGGTTTTCCCAGAAGAGGCTGTTCCAGCCCTGACCGTAAAGTCCCTTCTGCCAGCGGGTGAAGATCTTTTTCAGTTCCACGAAGTCAATCGGAACCATGTCCCATTTCTCTTTGCCGGGGATCTGGTCGATCTTCATGTGCTCAAACTGGAAAACCATGGAGAGCTCGGATCCGTCCGGATTGCTGTAGAGTTTCGCTCCCTCCACATCCGCGCTCCAGGCCTCTCCGACCGTCACCAGGCCGGGTTTCTGAAACGCCGCCCGGCTCATCTCGCGGACATAGGGGTGCAGCGTGGGGGCACACTTCATAAGGCCATGGTCCGGGTCTTTCCCCAGGTGATCCACAACATCCAGTCGGAAGCCGCCGATGCCCCGATCGGTCCACCAGTTGATCATTTGATAAAGCTCCGCGCGGAGTTTCGGGTTATCCCAGTTCAGGTCAGGCTGCTTCACCGAAAACTGATGGAAATAATACTGTCCCAGCTCCGGCACCCACTCCCAGGCCGAGCCGCCGAAGCCGGACTTCAGCTCATTCGGGGGCGTCACGCCGTCGCCGTCGCGCCAGATGTAATAGTCGTGATACGGGTTGTCCCGGCTCTTTTTTGCCTCAATGAACCAGCGGTGCTCATCTGAAGAGTGGTTCAGCACCATGTCCAGAATGATCCGGATCCCTCGCTTCCCGGCCTCGGCAATCAGGCGGTCCATATCCTCCAGCGTTCCGAAGATGGGATCGATGTCCTGATAGTTTGAGATGTCGTATCCGTTGTCGTCCTGCGGCGAGCAGAAAACCGGAGAGAGCCAGATCGCGCCGATTCCGAGCTTCTCGAGATAGTCCAGCCTGGAGAGGATTCCCGGGAGGTCCCCGATTCCGTCGCCGTTGGAGTCACAGAAACTCCGCGGATAGACCTGATAAATCACCGTCTGCTTCCACCAGGGGATGTCCATCTGTTTCATTCGCTCTTTCCTCCGTCATCCTCCTCTTCTTCCAGTTGTGCAAACATTTTCCGCATCAACAGGATACATACATAGCAGGGCAATGAGAACCCAAACAGAATCAAAACCGGCGTTCCGTAGCGCCAGAACTGGATGCACAGCAGCCAGAAAGCCGTTGTAAAGCACAGCATCCCGAGAGTCTGGGGAAAATACGCCACGGCCAGCATCACCGCGTTTTTCAGCGTAACACGAAGCGGGTTGTCATATCGCGCCAGCAGGGCCAGGGTATAGATCGTCAGCGCCAGCAGCAGGATCGCCAGCGCCGCGATCCCGTACCGGAAGATCGGCGCGTAGGTCAGGGCGCAGAGATAGTCGAAGTAGAGCAGGCCAGCCGCCGCCAGCAGGATCAGGCCGAACAGAATGCCGTTCTTCAGATTCTGCCGGAAGGCCCGTCCGTAGCCTTTCAGGATGCTGCTTTCCTCCTGCCTTATAATTCGGATGACCACATCGTTCATGGCGGTCAAGGCTGCGCCCGCCGTAATGACCGGTGCACAGCACAGCAGCGTCAGCAGGTTCAGGAGCATCATGTCCGCAATCACGCTCAGCCCCTGCCAGAACGGGTTTTCCATATCAAAGATTCGTCTCACGGCACGCCGTCCTTTCCCCTTGATCTCCGGGTTGATACCGCCCGGATTCTGCCGGGTCACAGAAGATTTCCCCGCCCGGCCGGGCGGGGAAATCGCTTGCTTGAAAATCGTTCTGAGTCTGTACGCTTCGCCTTTCGGATCAGCCCTTCACAGCGCCGGAGGCAACACCTTCGACGATGTAGCGCTGCAGGAACACGTACAGAATCAGGATCGGCAGCATTGCCAGCAACAGCGCTGCCATGACGAGGCCGATATCGGTGGAATAAGTGCCATAGAAGGCCTGTGTCGCAATGGGGATGGTGTAAAGAGGTTTCTCGGTCAGCACCAGGCTCGGCAGCAGGTAGTCGTTCCAGTAGGCCATAGCGTTGATAATGCCGACGGTTGCGATGGTGGGCTTGAGCAGGGGGAAGACGACCTTCCACCAGGTCTGCCAGCGGGTGCAGCCGTCGATCGTCGCGGCCTCCTCAAGGGCCAGCGGGATGTTTGTCTTGATCGCACCGTGGAACATGAAGACCGCCATGGAAACCGAGAAGCCGACGTGCATCAGAATCAGTGTAATCCGGTGGTTCAATACGTTCAGCATACCGCCGTAAATCGACACCAGCGGGAGCATCAGCACCTGGAAGGGAATGACCATCGATGCAATCATCAGCGAGAAGATCAGCGCGCAGAATTTCCATCTGCCGTTGCGCACAATGACGAAAGCGGTCATGGAGGACACCAGAATCGTCAGAATCGTCGCAGTCACCGTGATGATGAGCGAGTTTCCAAACACTTTCCAGAACTGCATCTTCTCCATCGCAGCGGGGAAGTTGTCCAGCGTAAAGCCTTTCCTCGTTCCGATCAGGGACAGCGGATTCGCAACGATGTCAACCTTGCTCTTGAAGACGTTGATGACCACCAGGATAAACGGGAAAATGAAGCAGATAAACAGGAGCAGGAGAACAATCCACATGATGACATGGGCTATTTTCTTTTTGCGTGCAGCTCTTTCGTTTTCTGTCATTACGCTTCAACCTCCCCTCTCTTACCAACCAGAACCTGCGTCACGCCGACAATGGCGCAGACCAGGAACAGGATCACCGCTTCAGCCTGTCCGAGGCCGAAGTTTCTGTACGTAAAGGCCTGATTATATACGTGCATGGCCGCCATGACCGAGGAGCCGAACGGCTCGCCCTTGGTCAGGGAGAGGTTCACATCGTACACGACGAAGCATCTGGTGATGCTCAGGAAGATGCACTGTACAAAGCTGGAGCGCATCAGGGGGATAGTAACGTTCTTCATGGCCTGGGCCGGGGTGCAGCCATCGATCAGGGAAGCTTCCTGCACATCTTTGGAGACGCTCATGAAGCCCGCCACATAGATCAGCATCATATAGCCGGCATACTGCCAGACCGAGACCAGGATCAGGGCGAACATCGCGCCGTTGGGAGTAGCCAGAAGTGAGACGGAAGAACCGCCGATCGCCTTGCCGATGGCGACAAACGCACGGTTAAAGACAAACTGCCACACATAACCGAGGACGATACCGCCGATCAGGTTCGGCACGAAAAAGCCGGCGCGGAAGAAGTTCTGTCCCTTCACACCGCTGGTGACCAGATAGGCCAGCGCAAATGCAACAATATTAATGAGAACAACGGCGAACACCGAGTAAATGAGGGTACGCCCCATGGCCTGCCAGTAGGTGGTGTCCTGAAAGGCGGCCGCAAAGTTCTGAAGACCGGCAAAGGGTTTTGCTTTGCTGACGCCGTCCCAGCTGGTAAGGGTGAGATATAGACCGTAAAGAAACGGCGCAATCACCACGCAAAGGAACAGTGCTGTGCCAACCCCACCGAACATCAGATACTGCTTGACTTTATAGCTCAGGGTATTTTGTTTCATCAGAATACCTTCCTATCTGCAATTGTAGTGAAACCCGGGTATCGGGGTTCTGATACCCGGGGTTTCTGTGTTGCTGTGACTCAGTGAGCACCGACCTCAGCCGTGGCCCAGTATGCGGTTACTTCATCTGCAAAGCCTGCGCGGTCAATCTGATCGCCCAGATACTTCTGGAAGGAGATACCGACTTTGGCATAATGATCATCCGGCAGATAGTTGTAGTTGCCGACCATGGCTCCGGTATCAGCAAAGCTCTTGACAGAGGCGCCGAGAGGATCGGAAACCGGCAGCGTGATGTTGGAGAAGGCGGGAACCAGTGCACAGGTATTGACCAGGAAGTCCTGACCAGCTTCATCGTAGACCAGCCAGTTCAGGAACTGCTTGGCAGCTTCCTGCTGCTCGGCGGAGACGGAGTTGTCGATGAAGAAGTACTTGGAGCCGCCGCCGACGAGCTTTTCGTTGTAGCCCTCAAGCGCGCTGGGAACCGGCATCATGCCGAGGTTCTCATCGGGTTCAAATTCCTTGATGTCGGACCAGTCCCAGTTTCCGCCGTACTTGAACGCGATCTCGCCGAGGGCGAGGTACATCTCGGTGTCCTCACGGACAGCGGAGAGCGGGGCGTCCTTCATCCAGTTGTTGGCCTTCATGACATCAAAGGTGTCCATCAGGGCATTGAAGACAGCGTCATCCGCCAGGTTCACGGAACCGTCCTTGATGCCGGCGATGAAGGCGTCGGGATCATCGTGCATCTCATAGACAGAGGCAAAGAAATGCGCAGCAAGAGACCAGTCCTCTTTCTGCAGGCCGCAGGGCGTCGCCATGCCGCCGGCAATCAGGGCATCAATCAGGGCCTGGAAATCTTCGGTCGTCTTGATCGCGGCAGGATCGAAGGCTTCACCGGTGGCAGCCTCGATAGCGCTGGCGTTGTAGAGGATGCCGCGTGCTTCCACACAGACCGGGAATCCAAGGACCTTGCCGTCAACCGTGATGGCCTGGGTGGTGTCCTTGACCCAATCCTGATCACTCATGTCAAGAGCGTGCTCGGGTCCGAGAGAGTAGATGTCCTTCGCGTCGACCATGGAAATGACATACGGATTCTTCGCGGCATAGCGGGAGGCCATGTGCGCCGCAACCGTGTCGGAGGAATAGTAGACCGTAATGTTGACATCATCATGGTCTGCGTTCCACTGGTTTGCCAGTTCTTCCAGCTGGCTCTGGATCTCCATCTTGGAGTTGAAGATCGTGACTTCAACCGGGGCTGCAAAAGCGGAGGTGCCGATCAGGGCAAAAACCATGACCAGCGCAAGGAGCAATGCGATTGTCTTTTTCATGTTCTGCTTCCTTTCTTTTTTAGCTTGTCTTTTCCATAACGCCCAAGTTACGCCCCCTCTTTCTCAAAGAAAAGCGTTTCATGAAACGTTACATCACTGTGAATATTATATTAACATATGAGTTTTTCTGTGTCAATTGCTCCCTTTTTCGAAAACGTTATCGCTCCAAAAATCTCGCAAATTGCATAAATTCAGTTTAAAATTTTGATGCAAATTGCCGAAAGCTCATTTCACAAATCGGACTTTTCTTCTCTTTGTTTGCTTGCTATAATATCAGTAAATACATTCTCGGACAGAAAGATGTGAGGGATCTGACACGATGAGTCACAGTCCACAGCCTACCATGAAAGATGTTGCCCGGGAGGCCGGGGTTGCCCTCGGTACCGTCTCGCGGGTCTTCAATGGGTATCCGGTCGGTGAAGAATACCGCGAGCGCGTGGAAGCCGCCGCGGAAAAGCTCAATTACCGCGTGAACAACTATGCCCGCGGCCTGAAAACAAATAAGACTTTCTGTGTCGGGCTGCTGATGCCGTCTCTTCGGCATCCCTTTTTCGCCGCACTGATTGATGAGCTGACCGCTTCGCTGACACACCGCGGTTATCTCACCAACGTCATGATCACGAACTTCGATCCGGACGCTGAACTGAAATGCTTTAATCTGGTAGAACAGAATAAGGTCGACGGTATCATTGCCCTGACCTACCGTCCGGATCTTGTTGTCGAAGCTGACGTTCCGGTTGTCACCATCGATCGGCAGTTTCACCCGGATATTCCCTGCGTGTCCTCCGATAACTTCCGGGGCGGACAGATGGCGGCAGAAAAGCTGCTGGAGCTCGGCTGCCGCAGACTTCTCTTCCTGCGCATCGGCCCCGAGATTCAGAGCGAAGCGGACCGGCGCGGCCCCGGCTTTGAAGAGGCCTGCCGCCGCACCGGGACGGAATATGAGCTTCTCTGCGTCAATGATGAAGAGACCGAAGCTCCGATCTACCGCTTCCTGACGGAACATCTTCATGACAGCCGTTTCGATTTTGACGGCATCTTCTGTAACACCGACGGTCTTGCCAGACGCGTCATCAATTATCTGGAAAGGAACGGTGTCCGGGTCCCAGACGATGTCCAGATCATCGGCTATGACGGGATTATCAATTTTGCGACCGGCTTTTATGTCTGTTCCACCATTGTCCAGCCGCTTCGCCGGATGGCGGAGACGGCTGTGGATGTTCTCCTCTCTTCTGAATCCTCCACCCATGAGAGCATCTTCCGTCTTCCCGTGACCTATGTTCCCGGCGGAACGACAAAGGACGGTCCCGCCGCTGTCGGCGACAGCAGTGTTTATGACCCGTTTCATGCCGATTTCCGCGACCGATAACGGTCTATTTCGGAAACTTTCCCCGAGGGACAACGAAACCCGATGAATAGCGCAGCTGCGTGAGCTGTGTTTTTCATCGGGTTTTCTGTTTGGATTGTTCTGTTTACAGTTCGGCGCGGTCGGCCAGAATGGTGACCCGGTTGTCGCGGACATTTGCCACTCCGGAGGAGTGCCGGACGGTCTTCTCCGTTCCGTCCTCCATCCGGCAGAGCGTCTCGCCCTCCGGCATCGCGCAGAGCATCGGGGCGTGGTCGGCCAGAACGCCGACAGAGCCCGCCGCCGTCGGGATATGGCAGTATTCCGCTTCTCCTTCCAGCAGCGTGCCTTCCGCGGTCATGATCTGCAGATGAAAAGACTTTGCCATTGTCTCTTCCTCCGCTCAGAAGCTGCCGCGCTTGGCGATGACCTCGTCGATGGTGCCGCAGAGCAGGAAGGCCTGCTCAGGCAGGTCGTCCACGTCGCCGCCCAGAATCGCCTGGAAGCCCTTGATGGTCTCCTTCAGCGGAACGTACTTGCCCTGCATGCCGGTGAAATTCTCCGCCACATGGAAGGGCTGGGACAGGAAGCGCTGGATTCTTCTGGCGCGGGCGACCGTCGCGCGGTCCTCCGCCCCAAGTTCGTCCATACCGAGCACCGCGATGATGTCCTGCAGCTGGCGGTACTTCTCCAGAACCTGCTGCACGGCGCGGGCGGTTTCATAGTGATCCTTGCCCAGCACGTTCGGCTCCAGAATACGGGAAGAGCTCTCCAGCGGGTCGACCGCGGGATAGATGCCCAGCT
>JAGAFT010000116.1 GCA_017627975.1 Oscillospiraceae bacterium | reverse complement strand
TTTCTCCGCGCTGACCGCATACGGCATCCATGTCTATGACTTCAAGCTCAAGAAGGCCGCGTTTCTCTTCATCATGGCCGTCATGATGATTCCGCCCCAGGTCTCCGCCGTCGGCTTCATTCAGCTCATGTACAAGCTGAAGCTCACCAACAGCTACATTCCTCTGATCGTCCCAAGTATCGCCGCTCCGGTTGTCTTCTTCTATATGAAGCAGTATCTTGAGAGCGTGCTGCCTTTGGAAATGGTGGAGGCCGCGCGTATGGACGGCAGCGGTGAATTCCGTACCTTCAACCGCATCGTTCTCCCCATCATGAAGCCGGCCATTGCCGTACAGATGATTTTCTCCTTCGTGCAGTCATGGAACAACTACTTCATTCCCGCCCTGCTCCTGGACAAGGCCGAGATGAAGACCGTCCCCATTATGATCGCCCAGCTCCGTTCGGCAGACTATTCCAAGTTCGATATGGGCAAGGTTTACATGTTCATCCTGCTGGCCATCCTGCCGGTTCTGATCGTGTACATCATCCTCTCCAAGTCGATCATCAAAGGCGTCACAGCCGGCTCTGTCAAAGGCTGAGCCGCTTCCATACCGTTTGCGCAAAAGACCTCCTGCTGCAGTTCCGATTGCCCTGCGACAGGAGGTTTTTACAATGTTTTTCAGAAAACGTTTACGTTGTTTCACGCGCATTATGTAAAGTGTTTTTAGGAAAGGCGCTGTTTTGTTCCCCTCGTTTTTCGTGATATCGCACAAAAAGCCCGTTCTTTTGTTGTGTATCTTTACCAAAGTTTTATTGACGACTTGCATTTTTACCGCTTATGCTGTATTTTTATATTGAAATCGGTTAAGTGGAGTGTGGTCGAGAAAGGATTCGTCTAAGGTGGTTTCACTCAAAGATATCTCTGCACGCTGCGGTGTTTCCGTTGCCACCGTGAGCAAAGCGCTGAACAATCAGCAGGACATCAGCCTTGAGACGCGGGAGCGGATTCAGCGTGTCGCCGCAGAGATGGGCTACATGGCCAACGCCGCCGCACGGATGCTGAAAACAAACCGAAGCTATAACATCGGCGTTCTCTTTGTGGACCGCAGAAGCAGCGGCCTCGCGCATGAGTTTTTCTCCACCGTTCTGGACAGCGTCCGGGTGGAGGCGGAGCACAGAGGCTATGACATCACGTTCATCAACGAGAATGTCGGGAACCAGAAGAGCAGCTACCTGCAGCACTGCCTTTACCGCGGCGTAGACGGCGTGGTGATCGCCTCGGTGGATTTTGAAGACCCGATGGTTGTCGAGTTGGTTTCCTCCGATCTTCCGGTCGTCACGATCGATCATCTGTTCAACAACCGGATTGCGATTCTCTCGGATAATCTTCGGGGGATGGAGGAACTGACCGGCTATGTTCTCTCAAGAGGCCACCGAAAGCTCGCTTTTCTCCACGGTGAGGAAACCACGGTCACCAAAAACCGCCTGACCGGGTTTTATCGGGCCTGTGAGTCCGCCGGTGTCAGGATTCGGGAGGATTATGTACGCTTCAGCGATTATCACGATTCCGAGAGCTGCTACCGGCTGACCAAAGAGCTTCTTTCCGGCCCGGACCGCCCGACCTGTATTTTCTTTCCGGACGACTTCTCCTGCATCGGCGGTCTGAACGCGATTCATGACGCCGGTCTTCGGGTTCCGGACGATATTTCCGTGTGCGGCTATGACGGGATCGCCCTGTCGCAGATTCTCAGTCCGAAGCTCACCACCTGGAAACAGAACACGGGAGAACTCGGGACGCTCGCCGCGAGCTGTCTCATCGATCTGATCGAACATCCGAAAACCGCACTGATTGACCGCCGCATCGTCTCCGGTTCCCTGCTGGAGGGTGAAACGGTCTCTGACCTCAGGTGATTAGCAGGATCTCCTGCACAGTATATAATCACAAAATCAAATTTTAGGAGGAACCAAAATGAAGAAACGTCTCGCACTGCTCATGGCTCTGGTCATGGTCTTCTCACTGTTCTGCGTCGGCGCCCCCGCTGCGTTCGCAGACGATGTTACCCTGACCCTGTGGTCCATCGCCACAGAGAGCGACTCCAGCCACCAGGCCTTTGTCGACGGCATTGCCGCCTTCGAGGCCGAGCACCCCGGCGTCAAGATTGAGCATGTCACCACCGAAAATGAAGCCTACAAGACCAAGATCAAGGCTGCCATGTCTTCCGGCGAAGGCCTGCCTGATATCTTCTTCACCTGGGGCATGGGCTTCCTGGGCGAGTTTGTCAATGCCGGCCGTGTTTACTGTGTCGACAACGAGTATGAAGCCTATAAGGACGAGCTGCCCGAGGCCATGACCGTGAACGTCCGCTATGACAACAAGATGTACGGCGTTCCCTACACCATGTCTCTGGTCACCCTGTATGCCAACATGGATCTGCTGGCCCAGGTCGGCTACGAAGACATCCCTGCGACCTACGAAGACATGATGGCCTGCTGCGAAGCCCTCAAGGCCGCCGGCATCATCCCCTTCGGTGTCTCCGGCAAGGAACTCTGGTGCCTGTCCGAGTACGTTGAGCCCCTGGTCATCAAGTCCGTCGGCGGCCAGGCCCTGCGCGATATGTACAACGGTGAAGCTTCCTGGAACAACGACGGCGTTGTCAAGGCCATCGAAGCCTTCCAGGGCATGGTCGAGAATGAGTATTTTGATCCCAGCGCTGCCGCCCTCGGCAACGACGAAGTGAAGAACAACTTCATCGCCGGCAAATATGCCTTCTATCAGAACGGCTCCTGGAACAACAAGGACATCGGCGAGCAGGCCCAGTTCAACGTCAAGGCCGGTACCTTCCCCGTGCTTGATGATTCCATCCCCCTGTACAGCATGATCGGCGGCCCGAACAACACCCTGGCTGTCACCGAAAGCTCCAAGAACAAGGACCTGGCCGTGGAAGCCGCCTTCTTCCTTGCGAAATTCATGTCTGACGCCGATTATAAGAGCGGCGCGAACCTGCCCTGCTGGGCCGCGGATCCCGATGCGGAAGTCAATTCCCTGATCCAGGCCGCTGCCGACATGGCTTCCAAGGCTGAGGATATGGTTCTCTTCGGCGACAACTTCCTGAGTGCTGACGCCGCCAATACCTATCTGGACTACATCGGTCTGGCATACGCCGGCGATGTGACTCCGACCGAGTATGTGGAAGGTCTGGATGCCGATTTAGGCTGAGGCCCACACAGAAAGTCTTTTTCAGCTGAGTAATACGTAAAGGGGACGGTTCCTTGCGGGTATATTCCCCGGGGAACCGTCTCCCTGCTTATTTGAAGGGAAACAGATTATGAACAAGCCGTTTCGCTACAAGTTAAACATTTTTCTGTTCCTTCTGCCCGCCCTGATCCTGTTTGTCGGCGTACTGATCGCGCCGATCATCATGTCCACGGTATACAGCTTCACGGAATGGAACGGATTTACAACGCCGGAGTTTATCGGCTTTAAAAACTATGTCGAACTCTTTACCAGCAGATCCATCAATATTCAGCGGGCCCTGAAAAACGCTTTCCTTCTGGCAATTCTATCCTGCTGCATCCAGCTCCCCTTTGCTCTCTGGCTGGCGCTGCGTCTGTCCCGCCCCATCAAGGGCAAAACCGCATTCCTGTCCATCTTCTTCCTGCCGGTTCTGATTTCCACCGTTGTCATCGGCCAGCTGTGGCTGAAAATATATAACCCCGATTACGGTGTTCTGAATGTATTTCTTCGCTCCGTCGGGCTGGACAAGCTGACGCAGATATGGCTCGGAAACAAAAAGACCGCGCTGGGCGCAGCCTTTGTTCCCATCCTGTGGCAGTATGTCGGCTATCACATGCTGCTCATGTACGCCGGAATCAAGGGCGTGCCGGTCGAACTCACCGAAGCGGCCATGCTGGACGGCTGCACCGAGGCACAGGTCAGCCGTTACATTGTCATCCCTTATATCCGGCCGATCCTGCGTGTCAGCGTGATTTTTGCCATAACAGGCTCTCTGAAATCCTTCGACCTGATCTACGTTCTGACCAACGGCGGTCCAAACCATGCGACCGAGGTGCCCAGCACCCTGATGATCAGCATGCTGTTCCTGCGTAACCGCTACGGGATGGGTTCGACCATCGCGGTTATGCTGATTGTTCTGTGCTTTGTATTCGCGTTGCTGATCAACATGCTCTTCAAGGAGGAAAAGTAAGATGAACCACAGTGTCTCCGGAAACGGCAAATGGAGAAAGACGGTCGTTTACATTATCCTGATCCTCTGGGCAGTCATCAGTCTTTTCCCCGTCTACTGGATGCTGACCTTCTCCCTCAAGACCAATGCGGAAATCTTCGGTGAGAACGTCGTCGGTCTTCCCCGCGAATGGGTCTGGGAAAACTATAAACGCGCCCTGAATACCGGCAACATGCCCAGGTATTTTCTGAACAGCCTGATTGTGGCCGTCACCACGATTGTCATTACGCTTGCGGCATCTGTCATGGCGACTTATGCCATGACGCGTCTGCGCTGGAAGGGGCGCAAGCGCATGAACAGCTTCTTCATGCTCGGTCTTACCATCCCCATCCACGCCTCTATTGTTCCGCTCTATACCACTCTGGCCAAGATCAAGCTTCTGGATACCCTCTGGGCTTTGATCATCCCGTATTCCGCCTTTTCCCTCGCGATGGGTATCCTGGTCTGCACGGGATTCATGGGCGATATTCCCTATGACCTGGACGAGGCGGCCATGTTGGACGGCTGCGGAGTCTGGGGTACTTTCTTCCGCGTAATCGCTCCTCTGATGTCACCCGCCGTCGCGACCGTTGGGATCTATACCTTCCTGCAGTGCTGGAACGAGCTGATGTTCGCCAATGTATTCGTAAACTCGGACAAGTGGCGGACCCTGCCTGTCGGCGTACAGTCCCTGTCCGGACAGTATACGACAGATTGGGGGCCGATCGGTGCGGCTCTGTCGCTCGCAACAATTCCGACTCTGATCTTCTATGTTTTCATGAGCAAGAAGATTCAGGACAGCTTCATTGCCGGTGCTGTGAAAGGATAATCGCCAGACCAAGAATTCAAAGAAGCTGCGAACAAGGATCGATTTCCGGTTCTCGCAGCTTCTTTTCATACTGATTTCTACAGGAGGATAATCACTATGACTCGCCAACAGGCAAGAGCAAAGGCTGTCGCGCTGGTCAGTCAGATGACGCTGCGGGAGAAAGCCAGCCAGCTGCGCTTTGACTCCCCCGCCATTGAGCGGCTCGGGATTCCGGCCTACAACTGGTGGAACGAGGCGCTCCATGGCGTTGCCCGCGGCGGCACCGCCACAAGTTTCCCCCAGGCCATCGGCCTGGCTGCCATGTTCGACGACACGCTGCTGGAACAGCTTGGAGACGCCGCGGCAACCGAAGGCCGTGCCAAATTCAACCAGTTCTCCAGGAAAGGAGACCGTGACATCTATCACGGTCTGAGCTTCTGGTCACCCAACATCAACATCTTCCGGGATCCCCGCTGGGGCCGCGGTCATGAGACCTACGGAGAAGACCCCTATCTGACATCCCGTATGGGACAGGCTTATGTGCGCGGTCTGCAGGGGCATGGAGAGCATCTGAAAAGCGCCGCCTGTGCCAAGCACTTTGCCGTGCACAGCGGGCCGGAAGCGCTCCGCCATCAGTTCAACGCCGTTGCCACGCCAAAAGATCTTGAGGAGACCTATCTTCCCGCCTTTGAAGACCTGGTAAAGGAGGCCGAGGTTGAGGCCGTCATGGGCGCCTACAACCGCACCAACGGGGAACCCTGCTGCGGCAGTCAGTTTCTTCTCCGCGACACGCTCCGCGGCAAGTGGCAGTTTCAGGGGCACGTGGTCTCCGACTGCTGGGCCATCCGGGACTTTCACACCGGCCATCATGTCACCAGTACCTCTGCGGAATCAGCCGCCCTCGCCCTGAAAATGGGCTGCGATCTCAACTGCGGAAACTCCTACCAGTGCCTGATGAGCGCTTACGATGAGGAGCTTATCACGGAGGAAGACATCACCGAAGCGGCGGTGCATCTGTTCACCACCCGCTACCTTCTGGGCATCATGGATGGGGAAAAATCGGAATACGATTCTATCCCCTATTCCGCCGTGGAGTGTGACGCGCACCTGAAGCTCGCCCATGAGGCCGCACTGAAGTCCTGTGTTCTGCTCAAGAACAACGGGCTTCTCCCCCTGAAGGCCGAAGGCACCGTCGGTGTCATCGGGCCCAATGCAAACAGCCGCGGCGCTCTCATCGGAAATTACCACGGCACCTCCTCCCGTTATGTGACGGTGCTGGAGGGCATCCAGGACCGGATGGAGGGATACGGCCGGGTTCTCTACTCGGAGGGAGCCCATCTCTTCCAGGATCGTGTGGAGCCTCTCGCACAGGCGGATGACCGGCTCGCTGAGGCGCTGATTGTTGCGGAAAACAGCGACGTTGTCATACTCGCCCTCGGTTATGACGAGCGGATTGAGGGCGAAGAGGGTGACACCGGCAATGCCTACAGCTCCGGGGACAAAGAAGACCTTCTTCTTCCCCCGTCCCAGCGCAGGCTTCTGGATGCGGTTCTCGCCGTTGGGAAGCCCACGGTCGTGCTCCTGATGGCCGGCAGCTCCGTGGACATTTCCGCTGCGCAGGAGAAGGCTGATGCCATTCTGCTGACCTGGTACCCCGGCGCCCGCGGCGGAAAGGCGGTGGCCGAGCTGCTCTTCGGCGATGCCTCCCCCTCCGGGAAGCTGCCCGTCACGTTCTACCGGAACGAGGCTCTTGATGAGATGCCGGCGTTTACCGACTACAGCATGAAAGACCGAACCTACCGGTATTACACCGGTACCCCGCTCTATCCCTTCGGCTTTGGGCTGAGCTATGCCGATATGGAGCTCTCAGAGCTCTCCGCCAACCGGGAGAAGGCCTGTGTGACGGTTGTCAATCGCTCTGACTTTCCGGCAGAAGAAGTTGTCG
>JAGAFT010000016.1 GCA_017627975.1 Oscillospiraceae bacterium | reverse complement strand
CGGAGCACGTTCAATCATACTTCGATCACCCGACATTAGCCGCATACGAAGAGATTAAGCAGTCAGGAAAACTTTAATTGCCGGAGTAATAATTCATTCCGTTCCATGCCGGACGCTCTTCGCCGTTTCAGACCGCAACCAGTTCCGGCTGCTCCGTCTCGGCTTTTTTCGTTCTGTGCTTCGGCAGGATTCCCGCCAGTGTCAGGAGCTCCGTTACCTCGGAGACCGGAACGATCTCAATCGCGTTTTTGACTTCATCCGGGACATCACGCAGGTCTTCCACGTTCTCCGCCGGAATGAAGACCTTCTTCACGCCGGCCCGGTGTGCCGCCAGCAGCTTTTCCGGGAGTCCGCCGATGGCCGTCACCGCCCCGCGCAGCGATACTTCGCCCGTCATGGCCCAGTCGGCAGGGAAGGCAACGCCGCTCACAAGCGAGGCGATGGCCGTTGTCATGGTGACGCCGGCGGACGGACCGTCCTTGGGCACCGCCCCCTCCGGCACATGGATGTGAAGGTCGTTGTCCTTGAAGAGCTTGGCCTTCTCCGGGAAGAGGCTCTTCACCAGGCTCACGGCGATCAAGGCGGATTCCTTCATGACATCGCCAAGCTTTCCCGTGGTCTGGATGTGTCCGCTTCCTTTGGTGAACAGAGATTCGATGTACAGGATCTCCCCGCCGACGCTGGTCCAGGCCAGGCCCGTCACCACGCCCGGCTTCTGTTTCTCCGGGACATGGCTGTGCCGCACCGGACGCATATCCAAATCGTCCCGAAGCTGCTCCGGCGTCACCGAAAAGACCGTCTGATCCTTCCCTGCCAGCGCCACCGCGGCACTGCGGCAGAGGGTGTCGATCCGCTTGCGCAGCCCGCGCACACCGGCCTCGCGGGTGTAGTCGGAGATCAGGGTGTTGATCACCGCGTCAGAGATTTCAATCTGCCCCGGTCCGATGCCCATGGCCTTCATCGCGGAAGGCAGCAGATGCTCCCGCGCGATGGAGAGCTTCTCGATGGGGGTATAGCCGTCGAAGGGAATCACTTCCATCCGGTTCAGAAGCGGCTCGGGAATCGTGTCGGTCGTGTTCGCCGTGCAGATGAACAGCACATCCGACAGGTCGTAAGGCACGTTCATGTAGTGATCCGTAAACGTGTCGTTCTGCTCCGGGTCCAGGACCTCCAGCAAAGCGCTGGCCGGGTCGCCGTTATAGGACGCAGAGAGCTTGTCCACTTCGTCCAGGACCACGACCGGATTCGACGCACCGCTTTTCTGAATGCCGTCCATGATTCTGCCCGGCATCGCGCCGATGTAGGTCCGCCGGTGGCCGCGGATGTCCGCTTCGTCCCGGACGCCGCCCAGACTCACGCGGACATATTCCCGCTTCAGGGCCTTTGCGATGCTTCGGCCGATGCTGGTCTTGCCGGTGCCCGGCGCGCCCACGAAGAGCAGAATCGAACCCGACTGCTCCCGCTTGAGGTTCATGACCGCGATCTGCTCGATCACGCGGCGCTTGACCTTCTTCAGGCCGTAGTGGTCCGCTTCCAGGACTTCCCGCGCCTCGTCCAGGTCGATGATCTCGGGCTCCGTCTTCTTCCAGTTCAGCGAAGTGACAAAGTCCAGATAGTCATAGAGCATGCCGTACTCCGGCGACTTGTTTCCCTCCTGCTTCAGGCGGTTGAGCACCTTGGTCGCCTCCGCCCGGGCGGTCTCGTTCATGCCGGATTCCTCGATCTTCATCTCGAACTTCCGGACATCGGAAACCTGCTCCGGATGCATCTCGTCCAGCTCGCGCTGCAGGTACTCCAACTGCTTCTTGATGGCGGATTCCTTATAAATGTCCTGATATTCCTTCTGGTGGGCGGAGTTTGCGTCATTCGTTACCTTGGTCACCTCGAGGAACTCGTAGATCAGCTTCTCCATCAGCTCCGCCCGGCGCAGGGCGCTGTCCTCCGCCAGGATCTCATAGTATTCCTCATTGGTCGCCTTCATCCAGATGGAGAGCATTCCCGCCAGCGTCCCAAGCGAGTCCATGTGTTCCACATAGGCCGCCGCCGCGGCGCCCCACTGATACCCCTGGGAAAACTCCTTCACGGCCTCCTTCGCCTGGTGAAGCTTCTCTTCCGCCACCTCCTCGGCCATGTCCTGGATATCCGTCCGGCGGCTCGTCATCAGGGAGATCGAGCGGTCGCGGTTGATCACGACGCTTTCGATGTTCACCCTTGCCGTGGCGTGCACCACCGCATAGCCGTCATTGCTGATCTCCGAGACGGTCCCCAGCAGTCCGATCGGATAGAAGCTCTCCTCCGTCCGTTCGGCCTTGCTCTGGTCCTCCCGGGAAACGAGCAGAATCACCTTTTCATCAATGCCCACATTCCCGGCGAGGTAGCGGAACTGATCCCTGCGAAAATACACATCCGAATCCGGCGCAATCAGCTTTTCATATACCGGAATAACTGTCATATTAATCTTCCTCCATAGTAGGTTGGTTTCATTAGTTTACAGTATACTCAGGTCGTTCTGGTCTTTCATGAATATATTGTTAATTGTTTTATATAAATCTTTTTGTAAATTATATTTCCTCTCGCCGGTTTTGCACAGGAAAAAGAAGGAAATAGTGCTTGACAAATGGGCAAAAAGGAGTATAATAACAGAGCTTGACGGGGTGTAGCGCAGCTGGTAGCGCGCTTGGTTCGGGACCAAGAGGCCCGGAGTTCAAATCTCCGCACTCCGACCATTTAGCTGAATATCCACCCTCTTCGGGTGGATATTTTTTTCTGACTGCTGAGGAATAATGCTGTGAAAAAATCTGATTTCTATTTTGATCTTCCGCCGGAGCTGATCGCTCAGACGCCGATCCCCGAGCGGGATCACTCCCGCCTGCTGTGCATGGATAAGGTGACCGGCGAGCTGACGCACCGGCACTTCTATGACCTGCCCTCCCTGCTCAGGGAAGGCGACTGCCTGGTGGTGAACGACTCCCGCGTTCTGCCCGCCCGCTTGATCGGTCATAGGCCAAGCGGCGGCGCGGCCGAGCTGGTGCTGCTGCGCGAGCTCGGGGACGACTGTTGGGAATGCCTGTGCCGTCCCGGAAAGCGGCTTCGCGAAGGGGCAGAAATACTCTTCGGCGACGGCGAACTCACCGCCGCGGTGGAAGAGGTTCTTCCCGGCGGGAACCGCCGGGTGCGCTTTCACTATGAGGGGATCTTCCTCGAGGTCCTCGACCGGCTCGGCAAGATGCCCCTGCCGCCGTATATCAAGGAAGAGCTCTCCGACCGCGAGCGGTATCAGACCGTCTATTCCCGGGAACTCGGCAGCGCCGCCGCCCCGACGGCCGGACTGCACTTCACACCCGAGCTGATGGAGCAGATCCGCGGGATGGGCATCCCCATCTGCCCGGTCACGCTGCATGTCGGCCTCGGCACCTTCCGCCCCGTCAAGGAGGATGAGATCGAGGACCACGAGATGCACTCGGAGTTCTGCATCATTCCGGAGGACACCGCCGCGGTTGTGAACCGCTGCAAGCGGAACGGAGGCCGCGTCATCGCCGTGGGTACAACCTCCTGCCGCACGCTG
Organism: Oscillospiraceae bacterium; assembly: GCA_017627975.1. The sequence continues at coordinate 388 of JAGAFT010000016.1, read as the reverse complement.
GAGAGCTTCGCCGACGAGGACGGGATGCTCCATGCCGCTTCCGGCTGGACGGATATCTTTATCTACCCGGGATACCGCTTCCGCTGCATCGACGCGCTGATCACGAACTTCCATCTTCCGGAGAGCACGCTCATCATGCTGGTCTCGGCCCTGGCGGGACGGGAGCATGTCCTGCACGCCTATGAGGTTGCCGTCCAGAACCGCTACCGGTTCTTCAGTTTCGGCGACGCCATGTTCCTCTCCTGAGACACAGCCATATTTCCACATGATATTCTTCAAGCCGGTCAAAAGACCGGCTTGTTTTTTTGCGTTCCGCGCGGATTCACGCTGTCAGGGCTGTTCTTCTTCCCGCAGCTCCCGGAACCAGGTCCGTGTCTCTTCGGTGTCG
>JAGAFT010000015.1 GCA_017627975.1 Oscillospiraceae bacterium | reverse complement strand
GGCCCTTATGCGATACCCAGCTCCGCCCTGGCCCGGGCCGCCGTGGCGGCCGAGTCGACCTTTCCGGTTCCGTTGAGCGGCAGCCTGTCGAAGAAGAGAATGTATTTCGGGATCTTGTACGCCGCCACCTGTTCCCGCAGATGGTCGCGGATCTCTTCCTCCGCGATCGACATGTTCTCATGGAGCACCACGCAGGCGCAGGCCTCTTCTCCGTAGTGCACGTCCGGCACCGGAATCATCCGGCAGGTGTCCACCTGTGGCAGCGCGCAGATCTCGTTTTCCACTTCCACGGGGCTGATCTTCTCTCCGCCCCGGGTGATGAGCTCCGTGATTCTGCCTCGGAGAATGATGTCTCCGTCCTCATCCAGCTCTCCGAGGTCTCCCGTATGCAGCCACCCCTCGGCATCGATGGCCTTCGCGGTCTGCTCCGGCTGGTGATAGTATCCCTGCATCACGAGATAGCCTTTGATGCAGATTTCGCCCACCTTCCCGGGTGCCAGAGCCTCCCCGGTCTCCAGGTCGGCGATCTTTCCCTCCACATGGTTCATAAAATGTCCGATCGTCGTGCTCCGCTTTTCCATGCTGTCGTCCAGGCTGCACACGGTCAGGCCCGCGGTGGACTCGGTCTGCCCCAGACTGGAGGCCAGCGTCATCCCGAAGCCTTCTTCAATTCTGATGAAGTCGTTGGGGGGATAGCTCGCCCCGCCGATAATCCCGACCCGCAGGCTGCTGATATCGTAATCGGCGAAATCCTTCCTCGCCATGATGGCCCGATACATGGAAGGCACGGCGTGCAGAACCGTACAACGGTGCGCCTGGATCGCCCGGAGGATAGAGCTTGTGTGGCGGTTATCCGGCAGGCAGATACATCCTCCCACCGCCGCTGACGCCATGATGTTGGTGGAGATGGTAAAGCAGTGGAACATCGGAACCGCGACGCAGAACACATCCTCATAAGTGGCCGCGAAGTCGTTCGCCTGCTGGATTCCGCCGTTCACGCGGGAGAAGTGGCTGGTCATCACCGGCTTTGGAAGTCCCGTACTGCCGGAGGTGAAGATAATTACCGCCGTATCTTCGCAGCTGACCTGCTTCTCTGCCGCTGCAAGGGCATCCTCATCTGCCATCTCTTCTGGCCGGAGCGGCGGATAGGCGGCTGAGGCCGTTCTCCCGACCGTGAAAACGCCCTCCGTGACGGTCGGGAGGCTGCCCAGCGCGTTCACATCCGCGGCCAGGTCTCTGCCCTTCTGATAGGAAGCTCCAATGCAGATCAGCTTCGGATCTCCGAGCCGCAGCACCGTCTCCAGGTCCGTCCGGACCAGGGCGGTATTGACCATGACGGCCACGGCGCCGATCCGCTGGATGGCAAAGAACAGCGCCAAAACCTCGGCCTCGGCCTCACCGAAGAGCGCAACATGGTCGCCGCGTCCGACACCCTGCCGCAGCAGCGCTGTGGCGTAGCGGTCCGTCAGTTCATCAAACTCGCGATAGGTCAGCCTGATCTCGCGGTCGATCACCGCCATGCGGTTCGGAAACAGCGCCGTCGTTCTGCGCAGCAGTCCGCCCACCGTGATATATTCCAAAGGAAGCATAGGACACCTCCGTTGTGTCAGCAGATTAAAAATAATTTTACCACGTTTCCATGCCTAAGGCAATCGGATTTATGCATTTCCGTATATTTCCTGCTCTATGACGCATTGGTTCTTGATCGTCCCCACCAGCGTCTGCAGCGCGTCGATGACATGCGGCCGGATATCCCCGCCCACCAGAACCAGCATGATGTCGTCGCCGAGCGTCAGTTCACCTTCATTGAGCCATACCCGGATATAATAGATTCCGTCCATCCGCTTTGCCTCCGCGATGGCCTGCTCCACCTTCTCCGCGTCATACCGGAAGATCATCCCCGTCACGGGTTCGGTGTTCTCCTGCCCCTGACGGACCTTTGCCTTAGCAGTTTGGCGAACGGTCCCGTTGTGTACGAGAAACATCCCGCAGTCTGCCGCGGCGGGGTCTGCTTTCGCCTCTTTCAGCCACTGATCGATGGACGGGGCTTCTTTCTTCTTCATCATGATTCCTTCTTTCCGTCAGATGATGGGTTACTGAATATATACGATTGCCGTTCTCCGAAATGCCGACGCGATCCGCAGCACAGCGGAATAGATCAATCCCGCCGCGTAAATATATACCAGGATATTCGGTCTGCCGATGCAGAAAATGCTGGCGAGTCCGAAGAGAACATCCGCGGCCCCGATCGCCATTTTCAATTTCCAGGAGCCCGCCTCCATCTGTCTTGCTTCTCTCGCGCCCAGAATCTCGATTACTCCTGAGATCAGATTCGCAGCCAGCAGATACAGCACCAGGTAGAAGATCGGCACATTGTCCAGCGACATGAAAAACATCCCGATATCCAGCAGAATGATCCCCTTGTACAGCTGAAGCTTTCCGCCGACCATGTGCCTGGCCATGGTGATATAATAGGTCAGCGATCCCAGGCCCTTCAGAATCGTCGTCACGATGATGATCAGGATCATGAGCAGGATGCCGGACGCCGGGCGATAGACCACCAGCGCGCCTGTGGCCAGCATCAGAAGCCCTCCCAGCAGTTCCCTGGCTCGCTGAAGTTTAGTCATGTTTTCCCGCTCCCCTTCTCCGCTCCGTCAGGATGCGGAAATCGCGGATTCCCCGGAAACCCTTTTCCGTGAAATCCACCGAGATTCCGGCCAGACGGCTTCCGGACCGGTAGATGCTCGCCGTCACCATGCTTTTCTGCCGCAGCGCCGCGAGGATGAACTGTCCAAGAAACGTCTCGTCCTTTTCTTT
>JAGAFT010000115.1 GCA_017627975.1 Oscillospiraceae bacterium | reverse complement strand
TGGCCCGTGAGCTCGCCGAAGAGCGCCGTCAGGCCGCCAACACCGCCGGCCCGGTCAAGAAGGTCTCGCTGGAGGATCTCTTCAGCCAGATCCAGGCCGGTGAGATGAAGACCCTGAACCTCATCGTCAAGGCCGATGTCCAGGGCTCTGCCGAGGCGGTCAAGTCCTCCCTGGAGAAGATCTCCAACGACGAGGTCCGCGTCAAGGTCATCCACAGCGCCGTCGGCGCGATCTCCGAGTCCGATGTCATGCTCGCCGCGACCTCCGACGCCATCATCGTCGGCTTCAACGTCCGCCCGGACAACGCTGCCCGCGACAGCGCCGCCCGCAGCAATGTGGACATCCGCCTCTACCGCGTCATCTACGACTGCATCAACGAGATCCAGGATGCCATGAAGGGCATGCTGGCGCCGAAGTTCAAGGAGACGGTCATCGGCCACGCCGAAGTGCGCGAGACCTACAAGGTGTCGAAGATCGGCACGGTCTGCGGCTGCTACTGCACCGACGGCAAGATCCAGCGCGGCTGCGAAGTGCGCGTGCTGCGTGACAACATCGTCATCCACGAGGGAAGCCTGGCCTCTCTGCGCCGCTTCAAGGACGACGTGCGCGAGGTGGCCTCCGGCTACGAATGCGGCATGCAGGTCGAGAAGTTCAACGACATCAAGGTCGGCGACGTGATCGAGTGCTTCGTCATGGAAGAGATCAAGGCCTGACCGATTCATACAGACATCAAAAAGCCCGGATTTCCGGGCTTTTTTTGTCGGGAAACGGCTTGGCGCGGGAAATTGCGCCCGATGGGAAAAAGCACTTGTCAAGCGGCGTGATCTGTTATATAATAACAAATTGGTAACAAAGCATAGAATGAACACCGACGCGGTGCAGAGGAGGCGGAGCTATGGCATACATGAGACTGGGTGAGCTGCTGATCGCGGCCGGAACCATTTCCCAGGAAGAACTGGACCGGGGACTGGAGCTGCAGAAGGGGACGAAGGACCGTCTCGGCGACGTGCTGATCAAGAATAAGATCATCTCTGAGGATGAGCTGATCCAGGCGCTGCAGATGCAGCTCGGCATCGAGTTCATTGACCTGACCAAGGTGAACATTCCCACGGAACTTGCCCAGATGCTTCCGAAGAACATCGCCAAACAGTACCAGGTCGTGCCGGTCCGCGCGGTGAAGGACGAGCTCTACCTCGCCATGAGCGACCCGCTGAACTTCTACGCCATTGAAGAGGTCCGCAAAGCCGTCCGCCGCAAGGTGGTGCCGATGGTTGCCACCAAGGCCGCCATTGACCGAAGCATCCAGGTTCTCTACGGAAACGAGGGCGCGGCCCGGGCGATTGAGGAAATGCGCCGCGAGGGCATGGGCAGCGGCGATAACCGGCCGGAGACAAGCGACGCCTTCACGGTCAACCAGCTCGGCGACGACAGTGTCAGCAGTGCCCCGACCATTCGCCTTGTCAACAGCATCATCGAGCGCGCCGTCACCGAGCGCGCCAGCGACATTCACCTCGAGCCGCATGAGACCGAGCTCCTGGTCCGCATGCGCATCGACGGCATGATGCGGGACATCCTGACCGTGCCGCGAGATCTGCAGAACTCGGTCCTGGCCCGTCTGAAGATCATGGCCGGCCTCGACATTGCCGAGCGCCGCGTCCCCCAGGACGGCCGCTTCAACGTCCGCGTCAAGGACAAGAGCATCGACCTGCGTATCTCGACCCTGCCCACCGTGTACGGCGAGAAGATCGTCGCGCGTCTGCTGGACAAGTCCGGCGCGGTGGTGAGCCTGGACAAGATCGGCCTGACCGAGGACCAGATTGAAGGCATCCGGAAGCTCCTGCGCTGCCGCAGCGGCGTGATCCTCATGGTGGGTCCCACCGGAAGCGGTAAGACCACCACCATGTACTGCATGATCAACGAGCTGAACAAGCGCGACGTGAACCTTGTAACCCTGGAGGACCCGGTGGAATACAACGTCGAGGGCGTCAACCAGGTTCAGATCAACGAAAAGGTCGGCATGACCTTTGCCAGCGGCCTGCGCGCGATTCTGCGCCAGGACCCGGATATCATCGCCGTCGGCGAAATCCGTGACGGCGAGACCGCCGAGATCGCCATGCGCTCGGCCATCACCGGCCACGTGGTGCTCTCCACCATCCACACCAATGACGCCGTCGGCACCATCGAGCGTCTCATTGACATCGGCGTGGAGCCCTACCTCGTGGCCAGCGCCCTGCAGGGCATGGTGTCCCAGCGCCTCCTGCGCCGCATCTGCCCCCACTGCCGCGAGGCCTATTCCCCCTCGGAGGACGAGCTGCGCGAGCTCGGCATGGAGGGACGGGAAGATGTGACGCTCTACCGCGGCGCCGGCTGCCCCCAGTGCTTCGACACCGGCTACCGCGGACGGACCGCCGTGACCGAGACCCTGCTCATGACCCCGACGCTGCGCCGCCTGGTGGCGGAGCGAAAGCCCCGTTCGGATATCGAGCGGGAGCTCAAGAAGCCGGGAAGCGGCTATACCTCGATCCGGGAAAACGCCGTGAAGCTTGCCCTCGCCGGAATCACCACGCTGGAGGAGATCCTCCGCGTGATCAACGAAGAAGACTGAGCCGCCGGGCGAAGCAAGGAGGAGTGAAACATGATCTCTGTCGATGAACTGGTCGCGAGAGCGAAACAGGACGGCGCCTCGGACATCCACCTGATCTGCGGCCTGCCGCCGAAGTACCGCCTGGACGGCGAACTCCGGGATATGGAGCCGACGCCCCTGACGGCACAGGACTGTGAAGATGTGGCAAGGTTCCTGGCCGGAAGCGCCTATCGCGAGATGGAGCAGATCGGCGAGCTGGACCTCGCCGGAAGCTGGGGCGGGAACCGCTGCCGTGTCCATCTCTTCCGCCAGCAGGGCCAGCCTTCCATCGCGCTGCGCCTCCTGCGTGAGACGATCCCCGAGCTCGAAAACCTGGGCCTGCCGCCCGCGGCGCTGGAGCTCACGAAGCTCCACAAGGGCATCGTCCTGGTGACCGGCGAGACCGGCTCCGGTAAGTCCACGACGCTGGCCTCCATGCTCGACCGCATCAACCACACCCGCCGGGCGCACATCGTGACCCTCGAGGACCCGGTGGAATATCTGTACAAGCCCGACCTCTGCGCCATCAACCAGCGCGAGATCGGCCGCGACACACGAAGCTTTTCCGACGGCCTCCGGGCCAGCCTCCGCGAGGACCCGAATGTCATTCTCATCGGCGAAATGCGTGACCGCGACACCATCGAGACCGCCATCACCGCGGCCGAGACCGGCCACCTTGTCTTCGGCACCCTGCATACCGGCAGCGCCTCGGACGCCGTGGACCGTATTGTCCAGGTCTTCCCCGAGGGCATGCAGACCCAGATCCGCCTCCAGCTCAGCATGGTGCTGCAGGCCGTCGTGACCCAGCAGCTTGTCCAGAAGAAGGGCGGCGGAAGAGTGCTTGCCTGCGAGCTGATGTTGGTTACGGACGCAATCCGGAACCTGATCCGCTCCGGAAACACCCCCCAGATTGCAAACGCCATCGCCACCAGCGCCGCCATCGGCGGCATGACCATGGACCAGGCCCTGGTGCGGCTCTACCGCGCCGGGCTGATCACCCGCGACACGGCCCTGCACTATGCCCACGAGCAGGACTATGTGAAGAAGAACGCGGTCTGAGGAAACGCATGTATCGATTGAGAGGAAGTGAAGCTCTCTGGTAACGTATAAGTATTCGGCCATCTCGAAGGACGGCCGGCGCGTCTCCGGCATCATCGAGGGCTATAACGAGCTGGACGCCGCCGAACGCATCAAGGAGACCTGTGACATCGTCCTGAAAATGACGGAAGTCCGGGACAAAAACGGCTTCCTGAGCCGCGACATCGGCGGGACCAGGCTCGATATGAAGGCCTTCACCGTGATGTGCAGTCAGTTTGCCATCATCCTGCGGGCCGGCATCCCCATCGCCCGCACGGTGCACCTGATCGCCGCCAAGACCACGGACAAGAACCTCAAGCGCATCCTGACCCAGGTGGCGGACGACGTGGAGGCCGGACGCTCCATCTCCGCCAGTTTCGAGGAGCGCGGCGGAAAGCTGCTCCCGGCCACCTTCGTGGATACGATCCGCGCGGGGGAGGAGACCGGCAGCATCGATGTGGCCTTCAACACCATGCACCGCCATCTGGACAAACAGACCCGGATGGGGGCGCGTGTTCGCAGTGCCCTGGCCTACCCGGTCTTCGTCCTCTTTGTCGCCATCGTCGTGGTCATCGTCATCATGGTAAAGGTCGTCCCGACCTTCACGGCCATTTTTGACAGCTACGGCGCGGAGCTTCCCGCCATCACCCAGGCCCTGATCGCCATTTCGCACTTCTTCTCGCGCTACTGGCTGGTGCTGCTGGCGATTGCGATCGCGTTTTTCCTCTTCTATAAGCTCTACGGCAATACCGAGGAGGGCCGCCTGAAATTCGCGGTCCTGGGGCGCAAGCTCCCGGTCCTCGGCAACATCAACGAGCTGAACTCCGCAAGCCAGTTTGCAAACTCCATGGCGACGATGCTCTCGGCGGGCCTGCCCCTGACGCGGGCCATCTCCATTACCGCCCGGGTCATCGACAACTACTTCGTCAGCCAGGAGATCGGCAAGCTCTCCGGCCGCCTGGAAGAGGGCCACGGCCTGGGGACCAGCCTGCGGGAGAGCGCCTGCATGCCCGACATCCTGACGGATATGGTGGCCGTCGGCGAAGAGACCGGTGAACTCCAGTCCACCATGGAGACGGTCGCCTCCTACTACGACAACGAACTCGAACAGGCCATCAACGCCGCCATCGCGAAGCTGGAGCCGACGCTCCTGGTCTTCATGGCTGTGGTCGCGGGTTTCATTGTCATCGCGGTCTACATGGCGATGTTCAGCATGTACAGCGTGATGTGAAGAATTTCTTAAGACGCGAAAAAAACTCTTGCAATCCTTTTGTCATTTTTGTATAATAATTGATGGATTTGAAGCTATACCCGGATAGCAGAGAATAAAGTTTCCAAATTCCCCTTGAAAATTATGTTTGTCGGTCAATCCGGATGCCGACAAGCAAATCCAAATGAAAAGGAGAAACTACATGAAGAAAAACAACAACAAGGGCTTTACCCTGGCCGAGCTCCTGATCGTCGTTGCGATCATCGCCGTCCTCGTTGCCATCGCAATCCCCATTTTCACTGCGCAGCTGGAGAAGGCAAGAGAGGCTACTGACCTCGCAAATGTTCGTGGAGCGTATGCCGAACAAATGGCGGCTTTGCTGGAATGGGATGGCAAGACATCTAATCTGCCCAGTACTATTAACGTTGCAGCTCAGCAGACCCAGCCAAAATGGCAGATTTATGGGAGTGGTTCTGCATATATTGGTAATAGCACCTGGGGCAAAGTTAACGTTCCGAATCATACAAAGGGACAAAGCTTCACTATCAGTGTTGAGACTGATGGCTCTGGAGTCAAGGTCGGTTAAGAAAAAATGATTGTGCTTCCGTCTCTTTCCGGGAAAGGGAAGTGGATAGCCTATGTTAAAGGCTCCACCTGTTTAGGTGGAGCCTTTTCTTCAAATAACAGCAGGAGATAGATTATTAAAATGAACAAGAAAACAGTTCTATCTTTTTTGATTGCTTTCCCACTTGCTTTCATGCTGGTTTTTTTCGGTTTTGCTCCCCCACGTTTCGATGCTGTTTTCTTCACAGACAATATTGTAGGAGAAGGAAGCAGTTTTTCATATCTTAGCTCTGACCGGGAGCCTTTTGCATATCTCTATCGAGGTGAGTCATATTTTGGATCGGAGTTAAAAACTCTGCGGCTTCGTGACCTTCGCTATGATATAAACGATATCACCCTTCATATTTTTGACGTAGAAGAAGCAGATATCCTGTCTTTTGATATTTCAGTTTTTGGATATTCTATTACTCATGTAAACAGTAAGGGAATCACGCACCCGTTTACTCGTACGATACAAGGAGCGTTCTCTTCTGAGGAAGAGCCCCTTCTTCATGCTGTAATTGATAACCCTAAGGATGGTGCTACGATCAATCTTTCAGGGTTTGATTATATACCATTATGGTTTTGGATTTTTTACTTTGTAGCGATATTCTTGGTTTCTATTTTGGTCACGGCTGTAGTTTTCTTCTTAATAACACATATTCCACCGATTCAACTCCCTTTACTCAGTGCATCAACAATCATTATAGATTTAATTCTTGGCTGTTTCCTTTGTGGTAGTCTTCCTTATGTGGATTACACAGACTTCCTATTGAACTGGTTGCTGCTGTTTGCAGGTAGTTTATTCATAAACGCTATAACATTGCCTTGGTTAGGAACCATAACTGTTTGTGGACTCACTACATTTTGGTATATTGCCAACTTCTTTGTGATCTCCTTCCGGGGAAAGCCAATCATGCCCGCTGATCTGAAAGCATTCAGCACGGCAATGGAAGTGATTGACGGTTATACTTTGCGCCCCTCCTGGAAGATGATCGTGGCACTGGTGGTGATTGCTCTTTATTGCATCTTGGTGATCCTGTCTTTCAGGGAATCTCCTGCAAAAAAGGCGCCCCTGAAGAAAAAAATACTTATGCGTTTCGCTTCAGCGGTTTCTGCTGTGTTGATCTTTTTTGCTGGAATCAATACTCCTGCATTTGCGAGGGTTAATTCCTTTGCGTGGGATGCGAGGGTGATGGAGAGTTTTCACCGAGAGGGAATCGTGCTGTCGTTTCTGAAAAATGCATTTAACTCTGTTGTGCGTAAGCCCGAAGGCTATTCTGCGGAAACAGTAGGTGACTACCTTGGGGCGTATCAAGAAAAACAGCGCAAAGGTATTCAGCCGACCAACATCATCATGGTTATGAATGAGGCCTTCTCAGATCTGCGTACAGTGGGGCTTGATCCTCGGATTGATGTGATGCCATTTATAGACAGCTTAGATAAAAATACTGTGAGTGGAGATCTCTATGTTTCCGTGCTAGGCGGAGGTACATGCAACACAGAGTTTGAGGCATTGACCGGAAACACGCTTGCATTCCTCGGGATGGGAGCCTATCCCTACACCTCTAATGTCACGAGACCTTTGTTCTCCTTAGCTTCTTACTTCGAAGATATAGGTTATACAGCAGAATCGTTCCATTCCAATCGGGCGACAAACTGGAACCGCAATATGGTCTATCCGTTTTTGGGATTTGAGCGTTTCCATTCCATTGATGATATCAGTGCATATGCGCCCATAGCTTATCTACATAATCTTCCATCAGATCTTGGAGATTACCAGTATATAGAATCAGTCAAGGAAAGTAAAGGGGCGTTACCAACGTTCCTGTTTGATGTGACGATGCAGAATCATTCTGGATATGAGCATTTTGAAGATGTGATTGAAGATGAGACAGTAAAGCAATATGGAAGTGAACTGAGTCAGGATGCCAGGGTGTACCTCTCTCTGGTCAAGGCGTCAGATTCTGCAGTTCAGCAGCTTATAGAGACCTATCAGAACGTTGATGAGCCCACCATGATCATCTTCTTCGGGGATCATCAGCCTGGGATGAGTACCGCCACTCAAGCAGGTATCTATAATACTGTCAGCCAGAACTTGGACTTTTTCAAAACGAAGTTTTTTATATGGACAAACTATGATACTGAGACACTGAAAAATATCAGTATCAGCGCTAACTATCTTCCTTGGCTGATCTTGGAACGCGGTAATTTTCCTCAACCTCCTTATGTGCAGATGCTGGAAGAAGTACATGAGAAGTACCCCATCATTTCTTCGCAAGGGGTCATGGATATTGAAAGCAATATCTACACAAGTGTTGCCGAGGTCATGGATGACCCTCTGATTCAGAAGTACCAATACATCCAGTATGCCAACCTCTTTGACGAGATCGACCCGGCGTGGTTTGAGGTGCAATAAGCTGAATGAAAGGAACAGAAACCAGAGCGAAGAAGGAAGTGCAAGAACGGCGTGGTGACAGGTCGTGATCGAGTATGAATAACAAAGGAAAAGGCTCCGGGCTTGCGCTCATGATTCTTTTGCTTGTCGCCCTGCTGATCGGCTATCTTACCATGACCCAGATGGACGGACTTGGCTTCGGGACGACGAATACCCAGACGGAGCAAACCCAGCAGAACGCAATCGAACAGGCGCAGAGTGCAGTCGATGCAATCAATGATCGCCTTGAGCAGATTGATCCGGAGAGTTAAAAAAAAGAAGAGAACAGAGTACCGAAGGCGGTTATGCGATCAGGTACTCTGTTTCCTTTTGATGCCATATTCATTGGTGAATATTCTGGTGCGGCGGAGCCGCCTGTCCGGTTATAGTTGAGCCACCTGTCCGGAACGGTTGAGCCAGCATTCCGGCAATGGTTGAGCCAATTGACAAAGTGAAAATAGATGGTATCATAAACTTGCTTTTACTCATA
>JAGAFT010000114.1 GCA_017627975.1 Oscillospiraceae bacterium | reverse complement strand
TTCTCCTTCAAGAGCGTCGGCGGCGGTCTTTTCGGCTATACCATCATGATGGCCATGAAGCAGGGCTTTGCCCGCGGCGTCTTCTCCAACGAGGCCGGTCTCGGCTCCGCCCCCATTGCTCACGCCGCTTCCTCTACGGAGGAGCCCTGCGAGCAGGCCATCTGGGGCGTGTTTGAAGTCTTCATCGACACCATCGTCATCTGCTCCATCACGGCCTTTGCCGTGCTGCTCTCCGGCATTCTGGATGTGGAAGGCGGTCTCTCCGCCTTCGCCTCCAAGGGCGCGGCGGCCGCGGCGGCCTTCAACACCATTCTCCCCGGCACCCTTGGCGGCAAGATCATTGAGCTCAGCCTTCTCTTCTTCGCCCTTTCCACGATTCTCTCCTGGGCCTACTACGGCGAGAACTGCTGGGGCTACCTCACGAAGAACAACAAAGTCTTCATCCTCGCCTACAAGATCATCTTCTCTCTGGTCTGCATCGTCGGCGCCATGGGCTCCGGCACCCTGATGTGGGACATTGCCGACACGCTGAACGGTCTCATGGCCATCCCCAACCTCATTGCCCTGCTGATGCTCTCCGGCGTTGTCGCGAAGGTCACCAAAGACTATTTCTCCAAGAACATGCTCAAGAAGTAAGTGTTCTGTCTTCGGATCTTGCTGCGGCGTCCTTCCTCTCTCGCCGCAGCAGCTCCACCATAAGCTTCTCAGCTTCCGTATGCAAAGATCCGCACCGGTTTCGGTCTGTGCGGATCTTTCTCTTATTTCTCTCGATTTCCTCTTGCACTTTTCTGTGAATTCGGCTAAACTGTCTGCCGTAAAAAGAAACATTCAGAGGTGAAATGAAATGAAACTTGCCAATATTAAAACCGTCAGCGGGATCCATCTCGCCACCGAGACCGCACGGGGTATCGTCGATCTTACGGCTGCCGGCTGCCCGCTCTCTCTTCAGGACCTGATCTGCGGCGCCGACCGCAGTGCGGTTGTCCGCCTCGCCGCGGACGAAAGCCTTCCCGTCGTGGAAGCCCCCGTATTTGAAAATGTTGTGAACCCCATCGGAAAGCTTCTCTGTGTCGGCTTCAACTACAAGTCCCACACCCTCGCCACGGGCTTTGAGCTGCCGAAGTATCCGAATCTCTTTTCCAAGTTCGACAACGCCCTGGTCCCGCACGAGGCCGAGGTGGAGCTTCCCCCCTGGGAAGTCAGCTACGACTATGAAGCCGAGCTCGTCATCGTCATGGGTAAGACGGCCTGGGGTGTCAGCGAGGATGAGGCCATGAACTGTGTATTCGGTTACACCTGCGGCAACGATCTGAGCTGCCGTGACAGCCAGATGCGCAGCGGCCAGTGGCTCATCGGTAAGACCATGCCCGGCTTCGGCCCCTGCGGCCCGTTCATCGTGACCGCCGACAGCTTCGATCCCTTCTCCCCGAAGCAGATCCGCAGCTATGTCAACGGTGAGCTCCGTCAGGACGGTCTCACCACCCAGATGATCTTCAACTGCGCCCAGATCATCAGCTATGCCTCCAAGTATGTCCGCCTCGAGCCGGGCGACCTGATCTTCACCGGCACCCCCAGCGGCGTCGCGCTGGAGAAAAAGGACGCCGATACCAAGAAATGGCTCAAGGCCGGCGATGTCGTCGACATCGAGATCGAAGGCATCGGCACCCTCCGCAACACCATGAAATAAAGGATTCTCTCTTTGCGGAAGAGAAGATAACAACGCAGGACCGTCCGTGCATCTCTTTGATGCCTGGCGGTCCTGTTTTGTTAAGGGTTATCTTTTCTTCGAAGCAGGCGTTTGAGGATCGGAAGGAGCCCCAGCCTGCGTGCAAGGCCCACCGCGAGTCCACGGCAACGGACCCGAAGAGCACGGAGGGGATAAATGGCATTCCAGAATCGGACATAGCACCGGTAGTTCCGGTCGGTCACGGAATACTTTTTTCCCTTTCGCTGAAACGCCGTCAGCACGCCGAGGACAGCGCTGTCCGGAATGGTCTCCAGGGCATAGGTGTTGTCGCCCCGGATCAGGTAATGGTCACTCTTTACCCCGATCACCCGGTGCAGCACATAGCTCGTTCCCCGCCGGTACAGCGCCACGTCGTATTTCTTTAAACGAGAAGAGGGAACCTCGATCACCACGAGGTCTCTGTTCTGTCGCAGCATGGGCTCCATGCTCACGCCGCGTGTCCGGTATACCAGTCTTCCGTCCTCTTGAAGCAGCTTCTCAAAGGTCATATGTGTCTCTCCAGGAATTTTTTCAACAGCAGCACTTTCACAGCTCTCTGTCCAGTGCTTCATTATATTATAGCGGATGGACAGTGATCCGAAAAGAGTTTTTTCTTTCTGAAATGCGAAAATGATCTGCGCCCCGTTTTATTGATCAGGACGGCAGTCCAACAACGGGTTGTTTATGACTTGACAGCGCCTCACAAGGAAGGTATCCTTGAAGTGTGAACCCTTGAAGGTTCCACGAAACACAGTCTAAAGCCAGGAGAGGAAGTCATAGCATTGAGAGCTGCAGACATATCGGGTATTGTGCTGGCCGGGGGCTTCAGTCGGCGGATGGGAACGGACAAAGCGGAGCTGAAGCTCGGAGAGCTGACCCTCCTAGAACTTCAGGTCCGGAAGCTCCGGCAGATCGGGATTGCGGACATCATGGTCTCCGGCTGCCGTAAGCCGATGGAAGGCACCCGTGCCATTGAAGATATCTATCCCCACATGGGGCCCATGAGCGGCATTCACGCCTGCCTGAAGGCGGCGAAAACGGAAGCCTGCCTCGTGGTGAGCGTCGATGTGCCGTTGTTCCCCGCCGAATGGCTGGAACACCTCATTCACGCGCACGAGGGTTCTGTGACGATGCTCTGCCACGGCGACGAAATGGAACCGCTTCTGGCCGTCTATGATACCGCGCTGGCATCAATGGCAGAGGAACTGATTCTCTCCGGGAACCGGTCTGTACGGAGTCTGTTCGCCGGTTCAAAGGTAAACAGGCTGGAATACACCGGAGATCCGGACTTCCTTTTAAACTGCAATACGCCGGAAGACTTTGAAAAAGCGAAAACGCTTTACCGGCGTGTGAATTGACCAGGACGCGGAAGCAGGGGCACCCCAATGGGGACGCCCCTGCTTGCTGTTTCATGGAATTGTCCGATCTGTCCCGCTCTCGTTATCAGATCTTGAGCGCCAGGTTCTCGCCGGAAATGCCGACGAAGGCGCCGTTCTTCTGCTGGGGAGAGTCGGGATGGCAGGTCAGCCACTTGTTGCGCATCCAGAGCATCTTCTCCTCGCCCTCGGCGGAAGTGTTCACGGACGGCAGCGCCTCGTTGGTCCCCTTCTCAAGGATCACCAGGCAGCGGAAGCCGTCTTCGGAGATGCGGCAGGGTGCAAAGTGCAGCACCAGCGGGAAGATCTCTACCAGCACGCCCGCCGGCAGGTAGAAGCCGACCACATCCGCGCTGTCAAGTTTCCCGTCGTCCAGCTGCTCCGGCAGAGCCAGCAGCAGCACCAGACCGGTGGTGGTAAAGTTGACTTCACTGCATTTGTGATACTCCATGGCGTTGAGCTTATAGCCGCGGCCGTTGCAGTAGCCCGCTTCGATGGGCATGTCGCTGAAGACGACGCGCTTCATGTCCTTCATGAGCGCTACTTCTTCGAGGACCGGAACGGAAGCCTGATAGCAGTTTCCCTCTGCGGGGATGGCGCAGGTGTCCAGGGCCTTGGCAAGCTCTGCGGTCTCACCGGCAAGGATTCTTCCGTAACGCTTAAACTCCGGATCGGTGACGCTGTAGAGCGGCAGGCCCGGATTCTTTTTCCGAAGCATTTCCAACATGGTATCCATTAGCGTATTCCTCCGTTGTCAATAAAGTTCTCAACCGCAAGCAGGCAGGCCGCACGGTCTTCCAGCTGCTGGTTGAATTTGCTCTTCTCAATGACGACATCGTGACGGGCGTCCACGCCCTCCTGCAGCTCGCTGACCAGGCGGGAGAGATAGTAGGAATCCTCAAACAGGCTGCCGTAGAGCACGATCTTTCCCGGATCGACCAGATAGATCGCCGCTTTAATGGCGGTA
>JAGAFT010000113.1 GCA_017627975.1 Oscillospiraceae bacterium | reverse complement strand
GACGAGGTCGTAGCCGCCCGCGCCGTACTGCAGCGAGCGGTTGACACGGCTGATGGTGGCGCTGGAGGCGCCCGTCTCGGCGAGAATCTCGTTATAGATCTTTCCGTCATGCAGGGCCCGCGCCACCTGATAGCGCTGCTCCATGGCGGAAAGCTCGCTCATCGTACAGAGATCCTCAAAAAACTGCAGGCATTCTTCCACCGACCGGAGGGAGAGAATGGCTTCATAGAGAGCGGGATTATGCGCGCGTCTGGTTCTTGTGTTCATGGTTACCTCCGGGTTTTTTCATTACATCGTTTCAGCATGAGTTTTCGATATTTCTCCCCGCCTCCGGCGGGGAAAAAATCTCTGTGACAATACTCGTTTCAGCATTATGAGCTTTCGATATTTCTCCCTGCCTCCGGCGGGGAAAAGATCTCTGCGATAATACTCGTTTCAGCATTATGAGCTTTACGATATTTCTCCTCGCCTCCGGCGGGGAAATATCTCCGTGACAATGCCTGTTTCAGTATACTTTTTCTACATTTTACTTCATTTCGCTAAAAAAGTAAAGTTATGAATTCGCCGTTTTCTGCCGCAGACCCGGCGCTTTCCCGAAGCCCGCCGAAAGCCGCCACGCAAGCGGCCCGGAAGCATCTCGGAAACCTTCCCTGAGCGTGTTGACAGTCCGGAACCAATATGATCAGATGCGCTTTGCAAGTTCAGAAGAAAGCGGAGAAATCAGAGGATATGAGCATTCTTTTTCAGCGTGAGCAGGGGCTTCTCACCCTCCTCACCGACCATACCGCCTATCAGATGCAGATCGGCCCGGAGGGCTATCTGCTGCATACCTATTACGGCCGCGCCTGCGCGGAAGATTTCCGCTATCTCCATCTGGAGCGGGACTGCGGCTTCTCCCCGAATCCCTACGCGCTCTCGGCCTCAAGAGGCTTTTCTCTGGACACGATGCCCCAGGAGTACAGCGGCTCCAACGGGGCCGACTTCCGCCTGCCCTGCATTCTCTCGGAAAGTGACGACGGCGTTCTCGGTGTGGATCTGCGCTATGTGCGGCATGAGATCCGGAAGGGCGCCTTTCCGTTGAAAGGCCTTCCGGCGGCCTTCGCCGGGGAAGACGGGGAGGCCGGGGAGGCCGAGACCCTCTCGGTGCTTCTGCGGGACGCAGCCACGGGGCTGGAGACGGAACTGCTGTACGGGGTGTTCCCCCACCGGGACGTCATCACCCGGGCGACCCGGATCCGAAGCGGCGGAGAGAAGACCTTCCGGCTCCGGAAGGCGGCTTCAGCCTGCCTCGACCTGCCCTTCGGCACCTGGGACTGTATCGACTTTCACGGCCGCCATGCCATGGAGCGGCTGCCGGAGCGGGTCCCCGTTTCCAACGGAATCCGCACGATTGCCTCGGAGAGAGGCTATTCCAGCCATCAGCACAATCCCTTTGTCATCCTCTGTGATCATGAAACCAATGAGGACCAGGGCGAGTGCTGCGGCCTGATGCTCTGCTATTCCGGCAACCACCGGACCGAGCTGGAACTGGATCAGACCGGTTCGCTCCGCATCGTCTCCGGCATCGGAGAACGCTTCTTCTGCTGGACGCTG
>JAGAFT010000112.1 GCA_017627975.1 Oscillospiraceae bacterium | reverse complement strand
TCGCCGAAGCCCATGTCATAGAAGGAATACAGATACAGGTTCTGCGGATTGCCGACGGGGGTGAGCATGCTCCCGAGATTGGCCGCGACCGTCTGCAGGACCACGACGTGAATCAGTTCCTTCTGGTGATGGGCCAGTCCCATGACGACGACGGCGAAGGGAACGAAGGTCAGCAGCGCCACATCGTTTGTGATCAGCATGGAGGTAAAGAAACAGAGCCCGACCAGGAGCAGCGCAATGGTCCGCAGATTCGCCGCGGTGACACAGAGCGTATGGGCCAGGTGCGAGAAGAGACCGGCCTGCCGCAGCCCGTTGACCACCGTCATGAGGCAGTAGAGCAGTGACAGCGTACGGAGGTCGAGGTAAGAGAGATACCGGCTGTCAGGCGGAACGAAAAAGCAGGTGAGCAGGGCCGCCAGTGCGGCGATGAACAGAACGGGTTCCCGGCGGACAAATGAACGGATAGCGGACATGAGCTTATCTCCAGTATTTCTTCAATATCTGATGCATTATGCCACAATAAAAGACGGAATTCAACGAGGAAACGAAAAAAGAGGGAGAAAAATCGGGCAGGGATCTACGGGGATGAATTCCATCGTCCGGAAGGTAGGCTGCAGCCGACAATACGCAGAAATCTGCTCCTTGATTGTCCTTCTGTTCGATGATATAATAAAACACTGAATGAACGGTCCGCTTTCCTGCGGACGGAAAGGAGCTTTTATGCATTGCACACGTAAAGTTCAAGACGACCTGATCTGGGTTGGGGCCGATGACCGCCGCCTTCCCTTCTTTGAGGGTGTTTATGGTGTTCCCGATGGTGTCAGTTATAACTCCTATCTCCTGCTCGATGAAAAAACAGTTCTGTTCGATACCTGCGATAAGGCAGTTTACGAGGTTTTCTTTGAAAATGTTGCCTATGCGCTGGGCGGCCGGAAATTGGATTATCTGCTCATCTCCCACATGGAGCCGGATCATGCCGCTACCATTGAGAGCCTTCTCCTGCGCTATCCCGAAGCCCGCATTCTCTGCAACGCCAAGGTCAAGACCATGCTTGCCCAGTTCTTTGCGGCAGATTTCTCCACTCGGATCGATCTGGTCAAGGAGGGCGATGTTTTCTCCACCGGGCGGCACGAACTGACCTTTGTCATGGCCCCGATGGTCCACTGGCCCGAGGTCATGATGACCTATGACAAGACGGATAAGATCCTGTTCACCGCCGATGCCTTCGGTACCTTCGGTGCGCTGAACGGCCGGCTGTTCAACGATGAAACGGACTTCTTCACCGAGAACCTCAGCGAAGCCCGCCGCTACTACACCAACATCGTCGGCAAATACGGTCCCCAGGTACAGGCTGTCCTGAAGAAGGCCGCTGCCCTTGAGATCGCCATGGTCTGCCCGCTGCACGGCTTTGTATGGCGCAGTCATTTCGGTGATTTCCTGGAGAAGTACCTGCTCTGGAGCAGCTATACCCCCGAGGAGCAGAGCGTCATGCTCGCCTACGCTTCGGTCTACGGCCACACGGAGAATGCCGCCAACATCCTTGCCGCCAAGCTGGTGGAGCGCGGTGTCCGGGTCCGGATGTATGACACTTCCGTCACCCCTGCGAGCTATATCGTCTCCGATGCCTTCCGCTGCAGCCATCTCGTCTTCGCCGCGACGACCTACAACGCCGGCGTTTTCGTCACGATGGAAAATCTGCTCCACGACCTCGCCGCGCACAATCTGCAGACGCGCAAGGTTGCTGTGATCGAAAACGGCAGCTGGGCCCCCACCAGCGGCAAGGTCATGCGCGAGCTCATTGCCCCGATGAAGAACATTGAGTTCATCGCCGACAACATCACGCTCAAGTCGGCCCTGGCCGCAGACCAGGAGGCTGCCCTGGATGCACTTGCCGACGCGATTGCCGCGGAGATCAATCCCGCGCCTGCTGTGAGCGCGGCAGCTCCTGCGGCTGCCGAAGCCGCTTCCGCCGCCCCTGCTGTTCTGGATGTGGACGGGGGCGCCTTCCACAAGTTCACCTACGGTGTTGAGGTCCTCACCACCTGTGTCGACGGAAAGGACTACGGCTGCATCATCAACTCCGCCGGTCAGGCCGCTTCCGGCGATCCCAAAAAGGTGACCATCTCGGTCATCAAGAAAAATCACACTGCCGACATGATTGCAAAGTCCGGCAAGTTCAATATCTCCATTCTGACCGAGGACGCTCCCTTTGATCTCTTCAAGCGCTTCGGCTTCCAGAGCGGCCGCGATACGGACAAATTTGCCGGTGTCACCTGGACCGAGCGCACCGCAAACGGAATCCGCTACATCCCGGAATACACGAACGCCGTCCTCGCCTGCGAAGTGATTTCCGTGGAAGACCTCGAGGCCTCCGTCCTGTTCGTTGCCAATGTTGTCGAGGCGAAGGTGCTCTCCAAGGCACCGTCCTGCACCTATGCCTACTACCATGCCCACATCAAGCCGAAGAAGAACCCCGCACCTGAGCAGAAGGAAAGCTGGGTCTGCCGGGTCTGTGGCTATGTCTATGAGGGCGCGGAGCTGCCGGATGACTTTGTCTGCCCGCTCTGCAAGCACGGAAAGGAAGACTTTGAGCACATCGTGCCCGTCACCAAGAAAAAACAGAAGGGCTATGTCTGCACCATCTGCGGGCACTTTGAGCCCTGCGACGGTGAGCTCCCGGCAGATTATACCTGCCCGCTCTGCAAGCATGGCCGGGACGACTTTGAACCCGCCGAGCAATAATCCGGAAACGAATCATCCCCGGCTAATCGGCCTTACATGACTGAAAATCCCCCGCCGAACAAATCGGCGGGGGAAATCTTATCGTGGAATTACTATCGTGGAAGATGAATTGGAAAGGTGC
>JAGAFT010000014.1 GCA_017627975.1 Oscillospiraceae bacterium | reverse complement strand
TGAAGAAGACGCGCAGGGAAGCCATGGAGATGTATCTCGCCACCGTGAAGGATGCCTTCGATGCCGGCGTTATGCCGCGCTGCCATCTGGAGGATGTGACAAGGGCGGACTTCTACGGCTTTGTGGTGCCCTTTGTCAACGAGCTGATGAAGCTCTCGGATGAGGCGGGAATCCCGGTGCGCATCCGGGCCTGCGACACCATGGGTTACGGCGTGCCGTACACCGAGGTCGCGCTGCCGCGCAGCGTTCCCGGCATCATCTACGGTCTGCAGCACTATTCCGGCGTGCAGAGCGAGTACCTTGAATGGCACGGTCATAACGACTTCTACAAGGCGGTCTCCAATGCCGCGACGGCCTGGCTCTACGGCGCCAGCGGCGTGAACTGCACGCTCCTCGGCATCGGCGAGCGCACCGGAAACGTCCCGCTGGAGGCGATGGTGATGGAATATGCCTCTCTGCGCGGCTCTTTGGACGGCATGGATCCGACGGTGATCACCGAGATCGCAGACTACTACAAGAACGAGATCGGCTACAATATTCCACCCATGACGCCCTTTGTGGGACGCAACTTCAATGTCACCCGCGCGGGGATCCACGCCGACGGACTTCTGAAGGATGAAGAGATCTACAACATTTTTGACACGGATAAGATTCTGAAGCGTCCGGCATCCGTCGCAGTCGGCAAAAACTCGGGACTTGCGGGCATTGCCTACTGGGTAAACCAGAACTACGGCCTGACCGGGGCGATGGAGCTGAACAAGCAGAGCCCGCTGGTGGTCAAGCTGAAGGAATGGGTCGACAGCCAGTATGAGGACGGGCGCACGGCGTCCCTGTCCAACGAAGAGCTCGAAGGAAAGATCAGCGAGCTCTCCGGCGGCGTCCTGAAGTGCATTCATTAATGATTAAGACGATACGGAGATAAAAAATCGTATCTCTCGTTTCATCGATTCAAAACCCAACAAGGTGGTTTTGAATCGAAAAGTGACGAGCATCGGAGTGAGCGAGCTTTCGTCACACTTGACGGAAGCGAGACGATACGGAGATTGTGAGGAGCACATGGAACATAGAAGTATTTCGATTGCAGATCAGATTTTTGATCAGCTTGAGCGTGATATCCTTGCCGGGAAGTACGCCCGCGGCGAAGTGATCAGCGAACTTGGCCTGTCCAAGCAGCTTGGGGTCAGCCGTACTCCGATCCGCGAAGCGATCCGGCGGCTGGAGCAGGAGGACTTCCTGGAAGAGAGCGGCCGCGGTGCGGTGGTTGTCGGCATCAGCCGGGAAGACATGGAGGACATGTACGAGATTCGGTCGCAGATCGAGGGCCTGGCAGCACGCCGCGCGGCGCTGAACGTCACGGAGGAGGAGCTTCGCGCCATGCGGGATGCGCTGGACCTGCAGCGCTTCTACGTGGAAAAGAACGGAGAGAACAGCTCCGATCAGATCAAGAACCAGGATTCGGAATTCCACAGGCTCTTTTACCGAAGCTCGGGGAGCAAGTCCTACTACAATACGCTCTTTTCGCTGCACAAGCGGATGACCAAATTCCGCAAGGCTTCTGTCTCCAAGCAGAGCCGCGCCATGCAGTCACATCAGGAGCACGAAGAAATCTATGCCGCGCTTGCGGCACATGACCCGGACGCAGCCGAGAAGGCCGCGCTTGCGCATGTGACCAACGCGAGGAAACGGATGCAGGACATGATGGAGGACTGAAGCATGGAGAACGAAATCAGAGAAGCGGTCGTAAAGTTTGAATCACTGCTGCGCCAGCAGCTGGAGCGCCAGGAGCGGATGGAGCAGGCGGCGCCGGAGAAGGACTATTCCGGCATGAAGACCATTACCGTCGGACTCATCGACGGCGACGGCATCGGCCCCATCATCATGAAACAGGCGGAGCGTGTACTGGAAAAGCTTCTCGCCGACGACATCGCATCCGACCGCGTGGTGCTGAAGAAGATCGAAGGCCTGACCATCGAGAACCGTCTCGCCCTGGACCAGGCGGTACCGGATGACGTGCTCGCGGCAATCAAGACCTGCGACGTGCTGCTCAAAGGGCCCACCACCACGCCGAAGGGCGGTACGCTGGAAAGCGCCAATGTGACCCTGCGGCGGGAACTTGACCTCTTTGCCAATGTGCGTCCCGTGTCCGTACCGGAGGAAGGAATCGACTGGATCTTCTTCCGGGAGAACACCGAGGGAGAATATGCCCTCGGCAGCCGCGGCATTGAGCTGCCCGGGAAGCTCACCATGGACTTCAAGGTGACCACCGACGCGGGAACCCGCCGGATCGCAAAAGCCGCCTTCGACTATGCCCGTGCCAACGGAAAGAAAAATGTCGCCATCGTGACCAAGGCGAACATCATGAAGAAAACCGACGGCATGTTCTCCCGCATCGCCCACGAGGTGGCGGCGGAGTATCCGGAGATCGAAGCGGACGACTGGTACATCGACATCATGACCGCAAACCTGGTGAACCCCGCCGTGCGGAGCAAGTTCCAGGTCTTCCTGCTGCCGAACCTGTACGGGGACATCATTACCGACGAGGCGGCCCAGATCCAGGGCGGCGTCGGCACCGCCGGCAGCGCCAACATCGGCGGCCAGTATGCCATGTTCGAGGCCATCCACGGCTCCGCACCGCGGAAGATCGAGGCGGGGGAGGGCGACTATGCCAATCCGTCCAGCATCCTGAAGGCGGCAGAGCTGATGCTGCGGCACATTGCCATGACGGACAAGGCCGACCGGCTGAACGCAGCGCTGTCGGTCTGCCTGGAGCAGGAAAAGCGGGTCGTTGTGACCGGTCACCGGGACGGGGCGACCTGTGCGGAATTCACCGACTACCTTTTGGAGAAGCTCTGACCTGATGCGGAGGAGGATACGGCGATGACGGAACTACCGATCAGCGAGATCCGGGGAATCAGAATCGGACAGGTGGAGAACACGGACGCCGGAACCGGCTGTACGGTGCTGATCTGCGAGGACGGAATGCGCGCGGGTGTCGACATTCGCGGCGGCGGCCCGGCCTCCCGGGAGACGCCGCTGCTGAACCCCCTGATGGCGGCGCAGATCATCCACGCCATCGTCCTCGGCGGCGGCAGTGCCTTCGGCCTCGGCGCCGCAAACGGCGTGATGAAGTATCTCGAGGAGAAAAAGATCGGCTTCGACGTCGGCGTGACCAAAGTGCCGCTGGTGGTGCAGTCGGACATCTTCGACCTGACCGTCGGGGATCCGTTTACCCGCCCGGATGCGGCGATGGGATACGAAGCGGCGAAGGCTGCCATGGAAGCGCCGAACTACCGGGACGGAAACTACGGCGTCGGCTGCGGCGCCACGGTGGGCAAGATCGGCGGCATGGAGACCTGTATGAAGACCGGGATCGGAAGTTACGCCGTACAGATCGGCGAGCTGCAGATCGGGGCCCTCGTGGTGGTAAACGCGCTGGGCGATATCTTCGACTGGAAGACCGGAAAACAGGTCGCGGGGCTGCTGACGGAGGACAAAACCGCGCTCCGCAGCACGTCGGAGCACATGAAAGGCTCTCTGGAAGTCGTGGAGAACCGGTTTGTCGGAAACACGACCCTGGCCGTTGTGGTCACGAACGCGGCCTTCGGGAAGGCACAGCTGTGCAAGATTGCCGGCATGGCCCAGGACGGCTACGCCCGTTCCATCCGCCCGGTCCACACCTCCGCGGACGGCGACAGCATCTATGCGGTTTCGGTCGGAAACGTCGCGGCGGACCAGGATGTGGTGGGAATTCTGGCGGCCGAAGTGGTGAGCGAAGCGATCCTCCGCGCGGCGGAGAAAGCGGTAAGCGCCTACGGTTATCCCTCTGCGGCGGAACTCAGGAAGAAATAAGAAGAAAACAGACAATCGCCCGGAGTGGGAAACACGATCCCTCTCCGGGCGGGTTATTATTGCTTGTTGCACGGCGTTATTATCCCCTATTGCTGTATCCGGTGTTCAATGGATCTGTATCAGGGCTCCGGGTTTTCTTTGCTGAATCATGCCGCTGCGCAGGTCATTTCAGGAACTTCTTCAGCTGCTTTTCCGCCGCGCGGGGGAAGAGCGCGGCGAGGCGATCCAGCAGGCGGGCATAGGATTCCTCCGGACTGCGCCGATAGACCGCATCCGAGAACGCGCTTCCCATGAACTTCTCCGGCGTGCTGTACTGGGCAACACCCCAGCCGCGGCGGTTGCCGTGCTTGTCGAGGGTATAGACAAAGTCGCTGATGATCACATAGCACTGCTCCTGCAGCCGGGTAATGGTGGTGTCGAAGCCTTTTTTGCCCTCGGTTTTCTGCCATCGGCCGCTGTAGGCGTAGCCGCCGGTGACGCGCAGTTCTTTGGAAAGCACCGGCGCATGGGCGTCAATCAGATCATAGAGCTGCTTATCCTGAAACTTTGCCAGACCGTCATCATACCGGGCGTCGAAATCATAGCCGTCCCGGCGGTAGTTGGCCAGATCGAGGAACACCTCCCGGCTGACATAGGTGGACTTCTTCTCAAAGAACTTTCCGTAGGCACAGCCGGTGGCCCGGATCACGGGACCCTTCCAGGCCCAGGTGTCGTCTTCGAAATCGGAGAAGAGCACGGAAGGAGAGCAGTGTTCCTCCAGAGAGAAGCCGGGGATGGATGTGGCGAAATACGGAACGATGCCGTACTCTTCCACGGCCTCGATCAGATCCTGTTTGCTGCGGACATAAAAATCGTATGCCATTTCTTACCTCACTGACGGATACGCGGAGTATGGATGCGAAATAAAATCGGGAATTGGGACAGAAGGCCTGGTTCGCCGCGGAGATTATAGTACACATCCGAGCACACCGTCAAGCAGAAACGACACACGAAAGCGGCGGAGAAAGGGAGCGGGCGGGGGAGCGCATGAGAGAGGGCGAGCGGAAAAAACGGGCCGAAAAAGCACTTCTCTTCCCGTCCAAATTGTGCTATACTGCCATGAAAGAAAAACAAAACCGCAAGAGGATTTATGAGCAGAAAAAGATACTTGTTTTTTGATATCGACGGGACACTGCTGGCCGACGGGCCGCTGGGCTATGTACCCGAGTCTACCAGACGCGCCATCAAGAAACTGGAAGAGGCGGGACATTTCGTCTCCATCGCAACGGGCAGGGCGCAGTTTATGGCCGAACCCTACATGCGCATGCTGGAGATGGAGAACATGGTCAGCGACGGCGGCAACGGCATCACCATCGGCGGAAAGCTGATCGGGATCGAGCCGCTGAACAAGGCGGATGTGGTTGCGCTGGTGCGGGAATGCGAAGCGCGGGGCTTTCCCTGGGGGCTTGCCGTCGACAACAACGACGTCCGTCTGGTGCCGGATGAGCGCTTCTATGAGCTGACGCACGACAACTACATCAAGTGTCAGGTGGTTCCGGGACTGGATCCGGAGGACCAGAAGATCATCTACAAAGCCTATGTGGTCTGTGAAGAGCCCGAGGAATATACCCTGGAGACTCTGAAAAAGCTGCCCTGGTGCAGATATATGCCGGAATACTTCTTCGTGGAGCCGACGGACAAGGCCGCGGGGATCCGCCGCATGATGGACTACTACCACGCGGATTACCGGGATGCCATCGTCTTCGGTGACGGACTGAACGACATGTCCATGTTTATCGACGAGTGGACGACGGTGGCCATGGGAAACGCCGTCCCCGAGCTGAAGGCCAAGGCCGACCTGATCACGACGGATGTGGACAAAGACGGCATCTGGAACGCCTGTGTGAAGCTGGGGCTCTTTGACGCCTGAAGCCGACATAAACCGAACGCGAGGGACGGCAGAGCAGAGCCCCATGACCGCCCGGCAGGATGCAAGACAGATGATCCGGGCAGAGAAGAGAAAACCACCGCAATGGGCTGAGGGTTTCAGCTCAGAGCGGTGGTTTTTCGATGTTAAGAGTCTTGCTCAGGAGAGCAGAACCGAATCGGTCTCCATCGGCGTGCCGGCAAGTGCGGCAAACTTGTCAAGCAGTTCCTGCCGGGTGAGATGCTTCTTTTCCTCGCCGCGGATGTCCAGGATGATCTGGCCCTCGTTCATCATGATCAGGCGGTTGCCGTGCTGGATGGCATCGGTCATATTATGGGTGATCATGAGGGTGGTCAGCTTGTGCTCCGAGACGATCTGATCGGAGAGGTCGAGAACCTTGGCGGCGGTGGCCGGGTCGAGGGCGGCGGTGTGCTCATCAAGCAGCAGCAGCTTCGGCTCCTGAAGGGAGGCCATCAGCAGGGTGACGGCCTGCCGCTGGCCGCCGGAGAGGAGGCCGACTCTCGCGGTCATCCGGTCTTCCAGACCGAGGCCGAGGGTCTTGAGGCGTTCGCGGTATTCCCCGCGCTCTTCTTTGGTCACGCCCCAGCCGAGACCGCGCTTCTGCCCGCGGCGTTTTGCAAGGGCGAGGTTTTCCTCCAGCTGCATGTTGGGGGCGGTGCCCATCATCGGATCCTGAAATACGCGCCCGATCAGGAAGGCCCTCTTGTGCTCCGGCAGGGCGGTAACGTCGTTCCCGTCCAGAACGATGCGTCCTTCATCGATGGGCCAGACGCCGGCGATGGCGTTGAGCATGGTGGATTTACCCGCGCCGTTTCCGCCGATGACGGTGACAAAATCACCGGGATCCAGATGGAGGGAGAGCTTGTGCAGGGCGCGCTTTTCGTTGATGGTGCCGGGGTTGAAGGTCTTGCTGATCTCAAACAGGTCAAGCATGGTTCTTCGCCCCCTTCTGTTTGAATTTGGCAAAGGAGCTGATCCGCTGGCCGCGGAGATAGGGGACCGCGAGGAACAGCGCAACCACAATCGCGGTGAAGAGCTTGAGGTCGTTGGAGTTCAGGCGCAGCCAGAGCACGATGACGACGACCAGATAGTAGATGATGCCGCCGATGACGGTAAAGCTCAGGCTGAAGTAGAAATTGATGTACTTCTTCAGCAGCGCATTGCCGAGCACTTCACCGATGATGACCGCGGCCAGGCCAATGACGATGGCGCCGCGGCCCATATTGATATCTGCAAAGCCCTGATACTGGCTCATGAGACCGCCGGCGAGCGCAACGACGCCGTTGGAAATGGAGAGGCCCAGGACCTTCATGTTGTCGATGTTAATACCGAGCGCACGGCTCATGGCGGGGTTGCTGCCGGTGGCGCGGAGAGCGGA
The DNA here is from genome assembly GCA_017627975.1 of Oscillospiraceae bacterium. The sequence continues at coordinate 11,215 of JAGAFT010000014.1, read as the reverse complement.
GCCCTGTTCAGTCCCAAAGTACCAGTAGAATACCGAGACCAGCGCGATGGCGATGAGGGCCGAGGTCAGAATGGCGAGGGGGATGTTGCGCGACGAGATCAGAAGATGATACTTGTCGACGCTGACGGCCTTGTTCGCCGCCATCCCCATAATGTGCAGGTTGATGGAATAGAGCGCAAACTGGGTCAGAATACCGGAAAGAATCGCCGGGATTCCGAACTTGGTGTGCAGCATGCCGGTGCAGAAGCCCGCCAGCATCCCGACGAGAATTGCGACCAGCAGCGCCGCCCAGGCGGGCCAGCCGGCCAGAATCAGCATGACCGTAACGGCACCGCCGGTTGTGAACGAACCGTCGACCGTCAGGTCGGCCACGTCCAGCAGACGGAAGGTGACATAGATGCCAAGGGCCATGATCCCCCAGATCAGGCCCTGAGAGATGCCGCCCGGCATGTTCCGAAACAGTTTGAGGATATTTAGAGAAGCGAAATATTCACTCACGGAAAAAGCTCCTTCTTATCAGAAATGCCCGCTCCCCGCAGGGAGCGGGCGAAAGATGCGTGGATTACTCTTCAGTCTCGATGGCTTCGAAGCCTTCGGGAATCTCAACGCCGAGCAGCTCGCAGTTGTCGGCATTGTACTTGCCGGTGAAGGGGGCGTACTCGATCTCCATGGTGGAGATGTCGGCGCCGTTGGCCAGAATCTCAGCGGCCATCTCGCCGGTGACGACGCCGAGGTCATAGTAGGAGATGGAGAGGGTGACGCAGCCGCAGCCGGCGCAGAGGCCTTCCTCGCCCGCAACGACGGGAACCTTCTTCTCGAGGCAGATATTGTTGATCAGCTCGGCATTGGAGGCGGCGGTGTTGTCGGTCGGAATGTAGAGCACATCGCTGTCGTCGCAGGCGTTGGCGGCAACCTGGGCGACGTCATTGGAATCGGCAAAGGTGTAGTCCTTGACCTTGTAGCCCATCTCTTCGAGGATCGGGCGGATCTCGTCGGCCTGGAATTTGGAGTTGGGCTCGCCGGAGCAGTAGAGAAGGCCGACGTTTTTGGCATCGGCAAAGACCTGCTGCAGCAGCTCGGCCTGGGCCTGGGCGGGAACACCGTCGGAGGTTCCGGAGATGTTGGTGCCGGTGGAGCCGTTCCAGTCGTCAATGTCAAGGGCGCTGGCATAGTCGGTCACAGAGGTGCCGAGAATGGGGATCTGGTTGGTGGAGGACTGAGCCGCCAGCAGAGCCGGGGTGGCGTTGGCGAGGATCAGGTCGACCTCGTCACTGACAAACTGATTGCAGATGACCGCACAGGTGGCGGAGTCGCCGGAAGCGTTCTGAACGGAGAACTTAACGGCGTCTTCGCCGAGCTTCTCTTTCAGGGCATCCTGGAAACCCTCGGTTGCGGCGTCAAGCGCGGGGTGCTGAACCAGCTGGCAGATACCCACATTGTAGGCCGGTGCAGCGAAAGCGGCGGCGCTCAGGCTGAGAACCAGAACAGCCATCAGAACAAATGCAAAGATCTTTTTCATTTGGGGTTCCTCCTGTTTGTAGGTTTTTGAATCAGCGCGAGGTATGAAAAAAACCGCCCGGTGAAGTCCGTGCGGCTTAAATCATTCGGTTTATAAAAATGATAATCTTTGCAGCACAAACTTCTATTACCTTTTCGTAAAGTAATAGCGGTAGTAGTATGCAGCAAAGAAATCGGCTTTCATAAAGCGCCTCCCGTTGAAACTGTGGCTCACTTTAGCACTTTTTGGTGCTAAAGTCAAGAGCGCTCTTGTATTTCCGGGGAAAGAATGTTATCATGTACAAAAATTTGAAGGAAAAGAGAAAAAGATTATGAAATATGTCATCGGCGCAGTCATCGGCCTGCTCTGGGGTACCCTGGTCGCGTGGCTGAACTCCCGGATCAACAAGGCTGCCATCGAGAAGAACAGCACCAAAGCCATGATGGGGGCAAGCATAGGCCGAACCGCCATCGACATTGCGGCGCTGGGCCTGGTTTTCCTGCTGCGCAACGTCCTGCCGGGAAATTTTGAAGCCACGATTGTCGGGACAGCGGCTTCCCTTGGGCTGCTGACGGTGTTCTTCGCATTCCAGCTCTCCAGACCCGAGCCGAAAGAGAAAACCGGGGCGGGTGTACAGCCGGGGAAAACCGAAAACGGGGGAGAAGAGACAAAGTGATACACTCGATCCTCTTTCCGATGGAGCTGACCTGGAAAATGGTCCTCCTCGTACCGATCGGCGTGTTTCTCGCTTCGGTGGTGGACGGCATCGCGGGCGGAGGCGGGATGATCTCGCTTCCGACCTATTTTCTTGCCGGCCTTCCGGCGCATCTGGCGCTGGGGACAAATAAGCTCTCGTCCTGTATCGGGACCTCCGTTTCCGCGGGACGCTTCATCCGCGGCGGTTTCGTGGACTGGAAGCTGGCCGCTCCGTCGGCGGTGCTGGCGATCATCGGATCCTATTTCGGCACCAAGCTGCAGCTGGCGGTGGATGAGCACTACCTCAAGTGGCTGCTTCTTCTCGTGCTGCCGCTGGTGGCGCTGGTTGTCCTGCGGCAGCACAGCTTCCCAGAGGAGCGGGGGGACATCGCACCGGGAAAGCAGATGGCAATCGTGCTGCTTGCATCCTTGATCATCGGAACCTATGACGGATTCTACGGTCCGGGGACGGGGACATTCCTGATCCTGATCTTCTGTAATCTCGCGAAACTGGACCTGCGCACCGCCTCCGGAAACGTCAAGGTCGTGAATCTCTCCAGCAACATCGGCGGCGTTACGACCGCCCTGCTGAACGGGAAGGTCTTTGTGGCGCTGGGGCTGATCGGGGCGGTGGCGTCCATCGCGGGACACTACATCGGCTCCGGACTTGCCATCAAGGACGGCTCCAAAATTGTCAGACCGGTGATTGTCGTGGTGCTGAGCATGCTGCTCATCAAAGTGGTCACGGAACTGATCTGAAGAAATAACGGAAAAGAAATCCGACAGAACTGCCGGAATATGAAAAGCGCCGTATGCCCGAAAGGGGGCAGTACGGCGCTTTTAGATTGCAGCCTGCCTGACAGCCTGTCTGGCAGTAACGGTTACAGAAGGGGCGTTCCTTCGGGCGGAAAATACTCTTTCTCCGGGATGATATAGGAGACGGTGCCCTTCTGTTCCTCCTCCAGGCAGTCCTGCACGAAGTTGACAAATTCATGGGCCAGCTCCTTCTGCTGCTGATTCCGATTCCAGACCAGGACATATTCGATTTGACGTTCACTGTCGACAATCACTTTCTTTACGACAAGATCACTGTCATTGTAAGTCGTCATGGGATAGATGCAGATACCGACATTCTGCTCCGCCAGGGCGACGGCATCAATGTGGCTGGAGAGTTCCCCGGCGATCATCGGCTCCACCCCGATCTCGCGGAACCAGGCCCGGACGCTCTCGATGCGGGAGCGGCGGCTGGGGATGAAGAGCGGCTGCCCGGCCAGTTCTTTCAGGGGAAGGAAATCTCCCTCCTTCTGTGCCAGCGGATGACGGACCGACATAAACGCGGTCCAGGGTTCGCGGGCAACAGGAAAGCCCTCAAGCAGCTCCGTGTTATAGGGCGCGGCGATCAGGGCCAGGTCCGCCAGACCGTGATGAAGACGGTCCAGGACATCGTCTCCGCTGCCGTTCCAGAGACTGAAGGAGACCTGGGGAAACTCCAGTCGGAAGCCGGAGATCCAGCGGGACAGGAGATAGGGGGCGCGGCCTTCGACCAGGCCGATGTTCAGTTTGCCGGCGAGGCCTTCGAGAGAACGGACCTCCTCCTGAGTCTGCTCAGAGAGCTCCAGAAGCTGCTGTGCCCGGCGGTAGAGTACGGCCCCGGCGTCGGTCAGGGTCAGGTGGCGCTTGCCCCGAATAAAGAGCAGCGTACCGAGTTCTTCTTCCAGCGCTTTCATCTGATTGGAGAGGGGAGGCTGACTCATATTGAGTTTTTCCGCCGCACGGGTGATATTCAGTTCTTCCGCCACCGTGACGAAGTATCTGAGCGCACGCAGATCCATCCGAAAAACCTCCTTGTCCGATACTGCTCATGGGAAAGTATACTCGTGAAATGAATAAAAATCAAGAAAAATGGGAAAACTTCTGCGGACTTGATCACTCGCCGCTGGCACCGTAATTGGAAAGAACACGGGCGGACGGGTCATCCACCCGGCAGCCCTCCCAGTCGGGGTTGGGCATCCAGAAATCCGCAATCATGGGCGCCTGACCGGGATAATATTTTTCAAAAATATCCCGGTAGAGCAGGCTTTCCTTGGTGAACGGCTTCCGGTAAGCGTATTTTTCACAGCCGCGGTGAAAGGCTTCGTCGCTGTAGAGGCCTTCGGCGTATTCCTTTAGATCGTCCACCATGGAATGCCCGACGGCATCCGAGAAAGCCGCCTTCTGCCGCCATAAGATTTCGGGAGGAAGAATATCATCCTTTTCAAATGCATGACGGAGGAGATATTTTCCCATCTTGTAGCGGTTGAGCTTCAGCTCCGGATTAATATGCATGACATAGCGGACAAAGTCGAGATCGCCGAAGGGAACGCGGGCCTCGAGAGAGTTCACCGAGATGCAGCGGTCGGCGCGCAGCACATCGTACATGTGAAGTTCATCAATCCGCTTTTTGCTCTCCAGCTGGAAGGCTTCCGCCGACGGGGCGAAATCCGTATACTTGTAGCCGAAGAGCTCGTCGGAAATCTCGCCCGTCATCAGAACCCGGATATCGGTGGTCTCATGGATGGCCTTGCAGCATAGGTACATGCCGAGGCTGGCACGGACGGTGGTGATGTCCCAGGTGCCCAGCAGGCGGACGACCTCCTCCAGTGCGGAGAGAACCTCTTCTCTGGTCATGCGGAAGGCGGTATGTTCCGCCCCGATGTAGTCCGCGGCGATCCGGGCATACTTGAGGTCGATGGGGTCCAGATCCATCCCGATGGCGAAGGTACGGATTTTCCGCCCCAGCAGTTTGGCCGAGATGGCACAGACCAGGCTGGAATCCAGCCCACCCGAGAGCAGAAATCCCAGTGGGGCATCGGCGTCCAGACGTTTTTCGACGCCCGCAATCAGCTTTTCCCGGATGTTCCGGCAGACAGTCTCAAGATCATCCGGAAGAGGATCTTTCACCGTCGTGAGATCTGCGTATCGGACGAATTTTCCGTCGGCATAATAGTGACCGGGAGGGAAGGGGAGAATCCGATCGCAGAGCCCGAGAAGGTTCTGCGCTTCACTGGCAAAGGCAATGCTGCCGTCCGGGAAATAGCCGTAATAGAGCGGCCGGATGCCGATGGGGTCTCTGGCCGCAATGAGACGGTCGGATTCACCGTCATAGAGGATCAGGGCAAACTCCGCGTCCAGAAGGGAGAACATCTCCAGCCCGTATTCCCGGTAAAGAGGCAGGAGCAGCTCGCAGTCGGAGTGACTCTGAAACACATAGCCCTGCGCCTCCAGCTGAAGCTTCTGCTTCCGCCAGCCGTAGAGCTCACCGTTGCACACCACCTTGTTCTTCCCCAGAGAGAAGGGCTGCATCCCCTCGTCATGCAGACCCATAATCGCAAGACGGTGGAAACAAAGGAGACCTCTGCCGACAGGCTCGATCCGCGTATCGTCAGGTCCGCGGCTCTTGGTGCGGTCGAAATACGGCCGGATCTGATCGGCGGAATAGCGATCGGACAGAAAACCCATGACACAACACATAAAAAAGCACCTCCAGAAAAAATCGCAGCTTCCCGTCCCAATTCAAAAGGACGGACAGCTGCGCATCCGTGGTGCCACCTTTTTTGCCGCAGACGCGGCCGCTCTACAGGAGTCCAACAACCCCCTGCGCCTTAACGCAGCGCCTACGGCTCACCTACTTGCTTTCGCTTTGGGCTCGCGGCTCGGGAGGGTTACCTGCAGAGAGGCCTGTACCGGGCTCTCACCGGGCCCCGGCTCGCTGTGACCGTATCTCTCTGAGACATGTCTCCGTCTCAGCCATGTCCGGAGAAATCCGCATCCTCGCCTTGCGGACCTCAACCGTTTGTTCAACTAAGGATGGATGAATCATAGCACAGACGGAAAAAAGAATAAAATACAAATCACATGGGATCTGTCATACGGGAAAAATATGATATCGTCGGTCAACACTAAGGCAAAACCAGATTACCCGGATATCCATATTAACGCTGAATTCAAACAGATCGTCAATTCCCTGCAAACGTTTTACCCGAAGAGAAGGATGCAAGGGATTTTCTGTAAAGAGCAGGAGCTTTGAACGAAACTGTCTTTTCTCGGCATCAGATAGCGTTTTGTAATGCTTCTGGAAACGTGCAGTGTATGTGATTTTCAGGATTACGTTTCCTCCAGTTTTTCCATTAGGGCGTCTATGCTCGTGAAGACAGGCTGCTTTCCATACTGTATGTCTTCTTTTAGCTGTGTGAGTTCGCTTCTGAGCGAGTCAATGTACCCCTTAGGATAGACCGTAACCGGCATCATATAAATGACACCGTCCTTTTCGCGGATATCGAGTTGATCGCCTTCTTCAAGACCAAGAGATGCAACGATACTCTTGGGAATCGTAATTTGAGATTTGGAACGGAGTTCGGCTAACATTCTTATCACCTCCGATAATTAGAAAATCCAACTTTCCAACTCATTATAGTAAATCGATGATACACTGTCAAGTGATTTCTTCCAAAACATAGTGGGGGCCACCATATTCTCCGGGAAGATCCGCTGCGGCTGCTGCGGCGGGTGGCACGGCTCGAAGGTCTGGCACAGCAACGACAAGTACCGCCGTCTTGTCTGGCAGTGCAACCACAAGTTCAAAGACAAGACCCGCTGCAAGACACCGCACCTGACAGAGAATGAGATCAAGGCCACGTTTGTCAGGATGGTGAACAAGCTCTATGCGGACCGGGAATTCTACATTACGGAGCTCACCGCCATCAAGGACCGGCTCGGCGACACCACGGCGCTGGAGAAGGAGCATCGGATCCTGGACGAGCAGCTTGGCATCGACGCCAAGGAGGTGAACGACCTGATCACCCGGAATGCCAGGGTGGCGCAGGACCAGAAGGAGTACAACGAGCGCTATGATGCGCTGGTCAGCCGCTATGAGGAGACCGAGCACAAACGCGATGCCGTGATGGAGCAGATCGATCAGATCATGATCCGACGCAGAAAGATCGAGCGGTTCATAGAGAGCGTGAAGGATCTGCCGGAGCTCATCACCGGGGTTCGACGAGAGCCTGTGGGCCGGGCTGGTGGACAGCATGACGGTGCACAGCAAGGACCGGATCGTGTTCAGGCTGACCTGAGGGATGAAAATCGATGGATATTGACTGTTTTCTGTTAATATCCAAGGTCGGTCATGAAAGTACTTGAGTTTCAGCTGCATCTGTGATATAGTTACGGCGTTCTTGAGGAAGAACGTATCAAAACAGTATATCGGTCATCGGAGGACAGTACGCCGTAGCGTAGGGGATCGTAAAGCAAAAGCTTTGCAGGCCGCCTGTTGGATAAGATGTCGAGTGAGCTCGGAACAAATGGCTGAAGCAGCCTTTTGTTGCCGAGCATTTTTCTTGAAGGAGGCATTGCTTTATGTCAGTTATTACCCTCACCCGGCTCACGGACGATGACCGGGAACAGTTCATTCTCGATAACCAGCGTGCATTCAAGTATGGCGCGATGGAGGAGTTCGGGATGCGGGACGATCATCTTGAGGAAGATGGAGAGATCATTTCCCGCAGAACGATCGAGAACAGCATCGACGGTGGTGTGGCCTACCGTATCCGTGAGGACGGGAGGATCATAGGCGGTATTGTTCTGAAGATCGATGAAAAAACACAGCATAACGAGCTGGAGCTTCTGTTTGTCAATCCGGAAGTTCACAGTAAAGGAATCGGCAGTGCAGCGTGGCGGGAAGTCGAGCGGATGTATCCTGAAACGCTTGTCTGGGAAACCTGCACGCCCTACTTTGAAACAAGGAACATCCATTTCTATGTCAACAAATGCGGGTTCCATATTGTCGAATTCTTCAACAGCCATCATCCCGAACCGGAACCCCGAGATGAGCCGGAGCCCGACGAGCAATACGGAAATAAGCCAATGGGAGAGCATGACGGTATGTTCCGCTTTGAAAAGCAGATGAAGCGGGAGTGACGGAAATGGAAAAAGCAGAAAAAAGACTGAGGATCCTTGCCATTTTCACATTCTTTCTGTCTCCTCTGTTCTCCTGGGGAAGCGTTACCGCGACCGACGAAACTGCAGTCTTTGCCTCGCTGTCACGCATGATCTGGTACTCGGGCTCTGCGTTTCAGATCTTTATCGCCATGCTGGTTCTGTTTATTCCGATGCTTGTAGCCTTTTTCCTTGCACTCAGCATGAGCGGTTTGAAAAATGCGCAGAAACTGACTTGCAGGGTCTGCATGATTGTTTCCTGTGCTGTCCTGTACATCGGTGCAATGTGGGTCATTCCGAGCGACGGGAAAAACATGACTTCTGAAAATATCTGGCACGGAATCTTGAGCTTTGGCGGTATGATGATGATCTTTCTCACATATTGCTTATATACGGCGTTTGTCTGCAGAAAAGACAGAGACGGGGCCGGGCTGTTGGCGGCATTCCTTGTGTTTTCCCTTATCACAGGGGCCTTTTCGGTTTTGAACGTTTTTGACGACAAGTCCTATGTAGTCGCTTCAGCAGTATCTGAGCTATATGTACTTACGATGATGAGTGTAATCGGATACCTGACATACTATCTTGCCTGGAGGACCACGAAAGCCGATTGAACTGAATAAATAAAGATCAAGAGGGTGCAGCCATAAGATTGCTTATAACTGCACCCTCTTGATCTTTTCATGATACAGGAAGATGGATCTCAACAGTAAACAGCCCGTCTGACTCCAGTGTTTCAAAACAGCCGTCATGCATCCTGAAAATACGGCGGCAGGTGTTCAGACCGATATTTGTACTCTCCTGACGGTTTCGCAAGGCCGATACCGTGTTCGTGATCGTGAGGAGCACTTGATTGCCTTCCCGATGATATGCAATCCGGATCGGTTTGGAAGGCTCGGCATATTTGACAAGATTCGCATAGAGATTGTCGAAGGCCCGGCGCAGCAGCTCCAGATTGATTTCAACTGTTCCGTGCAGCTGGCCGAAATCCGTCTCGACGGTGAAGCCGTGGCTCTCCAGTGTAAAGGCATACTCCTGCCAGAACTGCCCCAGCACCTCGTCAGCATCACTATGCTCCATCTCCGGCTGTTCCCACTCAGAGGTATAGACCAGAAAATACTCAAACAGCTTGTCCGCCATGGACTTGATCGACATGGTCTGGACAAGGCTTTGGTAGATGAGATGGCGGCGCTGCTCCTCGCTCTTTACTTTATCCCGATCCAGGATTTCCAGAAAGGCCATCAGAGAGGTCAGCGGTGTACGCAGATCATGGGACATGGCTGTAACAAGCTGGGAATTGGCGGAACGGATCTCATCCTCCGCCTGCTGATGCTTCAGGATAGAGCGGCGCATCTCGTCGATCCCTGTGGCCAGCTCGCTGAGTTCGTCCTGTCCCTGTACGGTTACAGTATAGCTGAGCTCGCCGCCCGCCAGAATATCCAGCTCCTTTTTCAGTTTCTGAATATAGCGCAGCTTCCGGTGTACAAGGCTGACGAAGCAGAAGGAAAAGACGGCGAAGGCCAGCAGTCCGGAGACGCCGATCATCCAGAAGTAGAAGGCGTCACTGGCAAAATAATACAGGAAAGCCTGCGCAGTCACGCCGTCGCTGAAGCGCAGGGCATATTCCCGCTCCACATTTTCCGCCGCAGGATCAAAGTCGTCCGGATTGAGCGTCTGCTCATTTGCAACGGGCGATTCGTAGATCAGAACGCCATCCTGATAGACGGTCAGATAAACGCCTTTTCCTCTGCTGCACCAGGCATTGAGCCGGGAAAGCTTCCCACTTTTGATTCCCTCATGCGTCACATAGCTCTGCAACTGTTTGAACTGCCGGTCTGACATGGCGTCGGAAAAACTCTCGCCGTAAACGGTGTGATCCAGCAGGCCGTTGCCGAGCGTAAAGAACACGGCAAAGGCCAGGGCACCAATAAAAAGAGACAACAACACGCCAAGAAGGAGCTGGATGCTCAGACTGCGGGAAGGCGTTTTATTACTCAATGCGATACCCCTTTCCCCAGACCGTACGGATCGTGTGACAGTTCTGCGGATCATCGCCCAGTTTGCGCCGGATGTTGCGGATGTGTACCATCACAAGATTGTTGGAGGAATAGAAATACGGTTCGTTCCAGATGCTCTCATAGATGTTCTGAGCAGAGAAGATTTTGCGCGGGTGTGTGGCCAGAAGGTGCAGGATGCGGTATTCCAGATCAGTTAATGGGACTTCTTTCCCATCCTGCCGGACAAGGCACTGGTCGGGGTCGATCTCGATGTTTCCGCAGCAGCGAATCAGGCGGCTCTGCTCAGTTGTTTTTGCTCCGTAGATATAGTAGCGGCGCAGCATTGCCTTTACACGGTTAATGAGCTCGTTATAGGAGAAGGGCTTGACAAGGTAATCGTCGCCGCCCGAAGAGAAGCCCATCGTCATATCCGAATCCTGGGATTTCGCGGTCAGAAACAGCACCGGCACGGCGCTGCGTTTGCGGATCTCGGCGCAGGTGGCATAGCCGTTCATGCCGGGCATCATCACATCAAGGATGACCAGATCTATGGAATCGTCCAGACGCTGCAAGACTTCCTCGCCGTTCGTAGCCTCCACCGTCTCATAACCTTCACAGCCGAGCAGCAGCCGCAGCGCCTCGCGGATCTCCGCATCGTCATCGGCATATAAAATTTTCTTTGGTTCCATGTCGTTTTCTCCGTCCATTTGATGACGGCATTATACTGGGATTCCTGTCATAGGAAAAGATGTGAGATGTAAAAATTCAGATTTTTTCATTTTTTCTCAAAGGCAGTTTTCAGATTTGTTAAATGGAAAACATGATCCAGGAATAAAAAACGGGTACCTTCCGCACATCTGTGCGGAGAAGGCACCCGTCACGGAGGAAGACAAGAGACAAAAGAGAAGAGAGAAAAGACTAACTATTAAAAGTCAAGCCCCAAAATGAGGAAAGTTGTGAATTGGTGAAGAGTTAAAAAAGGGTGCACAAAAGTAAGCGTCCAGTAGGGCGCTCTGAGAAACATGGTCAAGAATTTAAGCAGGCAGGAAAGCTT
>JAGAFT010000111.1 GCA_017627975.1 Oscillospiraceae bacterium | reverse complement strand
CTTTGGAATTCATTTGTGATTGCGGTGATTTCTTCGGCAATTGCAATTGCTCTGACGATTCCGGCAGCGTATTCTATTGTACGCTATCACGGCCTTGGGGACCTGATCCTCGGGTCGACCATGCTTTTACGTCTGGCACCTGCGCTGGCATTTGCGATTCCTGTTTTTCTGATTTTCAACAGATTCAAGCTGTTGGACACGAAGATAGCAATTATCTTTATGCATACGCTTTTTATCACCCCGACCTCGCTGCTGCTGTTCATCGGGTATATCCAGGATCTGCCTCTGGAAATCGAAGAAGCCGCTGCCATCGACGGGGCAAACACGCTTCAGATTTTGAGCCGGGTTCTGATTCCGGTGCTGCTTCCAGGTATCGGTTCTACCGCCATTCTTGGATTCATCACCAGCTGGAATGAGTATCTCTTCAGTGGGATACTGGCCTTCAAAAAATCAATCACTGCAACCGTCGGAACCTCTTTCTTTATCACCAGTTATGCAGTGGAATGGGGAAACATGGCCGCGGCGATAACGCTCTCCACAATCCCAACGGCACTGTTTATCTTCGTTGCTCAGAAGTCACTGGTTAAGGGGATGACCGCAGGTTCAGTCAAGGGCTGAGAGAATCACAAGGAGAGATTGTCACCGGTAACCATTAAGAAACAATACGATTGCCGTTATACCGGCTATCAGTAAATACGCATCAAAAGGGGCTGCAGCGATTGCTGCAGCCCCTTCATATAACGGGAAGCCGGGATCAGATTTTTCTCGCCGTCATGTTGCCGGCACCGATGGCCTCTGCAATGTTGAACGGCTTGGTGCAGTCGCCGACCGCATAGACCTCGAGTCCGTCCAGCTCGTCCAGCAGACCGGTGTTGGGCAGCATGTCCATGGCCTCGATGACGGCATCGCACTTGATGGTCATGTCGACGCCGGTCTCGCAGCTGAAGGTGATCTCACCGTCACCCACCGAGACGATCTTGGAGTTCTGCCAGACGCGGGTGCCGCGGGCATAGATCATGGGATTGGTAAAGGTCCGGACCCAGCTGGACTGACCCTTGCCGAGCAGAGCGGCAGGCTCGGGAGAGAGGATGGTCACGTGCTTGCCCTGCGCCTGCAGGTAGAGCGTGATGTCCACAGCCTGCGCATTGCCGCCGACCACGACCATCTCCGTGCCTTCTACACCGCGGACCACGTCCTCAATGGGGACGACGGCAGTGCCGGCCGTTGCGGTGAGCCCCAGGGTGTCACGGACACCGCCGGCTGCCAGAATGACGACATCCGGCGCAGCGGACTTCACATAGTCCGCGTCAGCGGTCTTGCCGGTGACGACCTCGACGCCGTTGAGTTCCAGCTGCTTCTTCAGATAGGTGTTCAGATTGGCGAGGTTCTCGTGGGGACCCTTGATGGCGTTGGCAAAGAGCAGAAGTCCGCCCAGATAGCCGTTCTTCTCCACCAGCGTGACCTGATGACCGCGCTTGGCAGCCACGGCGGCCGCTTCCATACCGGCGGGGCCGCCGCCGATGACGAGGACCTTCTTCGGCGTCTCGGCCGGAGCGGGCTCAAAGCCTTCGGGCATCACGTCGCCGTGATAGGCGCGCATGTGTGCCGCATTCACACGGCAGTGCTCATAGAAGTTGCCCTGTTCGTCAAAATCGAAGTGGCAGTGCATGCAGCGGTTGCAGGGGCGGATCTCATCGAAGCGGTTTTCCTTGAGCTTGTTGACATAGCCGGGATCCGCAATCAGAGGACGGGTCATCAGGAAGAAGTCCGCCTTGCCCTGCTCCAGCGCGTCCACGAAATACTTGGGGGCGCGGTCCGGCGCGATGAAGCCTACGCAGCCGCAGGGGATGCTGACGGCGGATTTGATTTCGTTTACGACATTGAGCAGGATACCGGCACCGGAGTTCTCGCTGATCAGCTTGCCCTGGAAATGACGGCTGAAGTCAAACTGGGTGCCGAAGCCGGTGGTACCGGCAATGCCGAAGCCGGTGAAGTAAAGATCCTGGGCAAATTCCGCGACGTGCTGGCCGAAGGGACCGCAGCGCAGGTGCAGCGAATCGGCACCGGCCGCTTCGAGCATCTTGGCGATCTGACAGTTCTCTTCCACCGTGGTCAGCTGGTTGTTCTGGCCGATTTCCTTGTCGTTTTCCTCGACGGCGTTGATCAGAATCTGAACAGGGAAGTCCTCTCCGCATTCCTTCTTGATCCCCTGAATGATCTCGCAGAGGAAGCGGGTGCGGTTTTCAAAGGACTGGGGACCGTACTCGTCGGTACGGGCATTGCGGTTACGGGAGAGGAAGGCCTGGCCGATGTTGTTGCCGGCGGCATTGATCTCCACACAGTCGACACCCTGGCTCTTCAGGTACTTGGCTGCGTCGATGAAGGATTCCTCCAGAAGCTTGACTTCGTCAAGGTTCATCTGGTCGGCTCTGGCGCACTCGAATTCCGCAGCAGTGGAAGCGTCAAAGCCGGAGAAGGACGCACCCATGAGGGAAAGCTGATAGCCGCAGTAGCTGCCCTCGGCATGAATGGCTTCGGTGAGCTCGGACAGATAACCGGTTTCACGGTCATAGACCTTGTAGTGAGCGGGGAAGGCGGGATAAAGGTTGATGAAGTCTTCGATCCAGACCAGTTTCACACCGCCGCGGGCCCAGTTGGAGTACTCGGCGATGATGTTCTCCTTGGTCTCGGTGGGGAGGTAAGCGGAACCGGCAGCGGATTTGACAAGGCGGTTTTCGATGGTCAGACCGCCGAACTGCCAGGGCTTGAAGAGAATGCTGGAGCCCATGTCGGGGGCGTCATCCCAGCGGAAGATCTCGCACTTCTGCGGGTTGAGCAGCGTGGTTGCGGCCTGCTGAGGAGAGGCGAACGGGATCTGGGCACTTTCGGCAGCTTCGGCCGAGGCCTTGGGAGCGGAGCCGACGACGCCCATGGCGGCGATGCTTGCCGCACCGGCGGCGACGCCTTTCAGAAAACTGCGTCTGGACAGAGTTGTTGCCATGCTGTTATCCTCCAAAAATAGTAATATATAGTCCATGGCGCGGCAGGATCTTCGCGCGGGGGAACCTGCCGCGCCGGATGGCTTTCGGGTTCAGACCGTCCTTTGTGCAGCTCGATCAGAGACTGCGGGCGGCGACGTTGCCGGTGGCGATGGCGTTTGCGATGTTGAGCGGCATGGCGCAGTCGCCCACGGCGATGACCTCCGCATCGAGCCCGTCGATGAGGGCGGTGTTCGGCAGCATGTCAAGGGCCTCGACGACCGTGTCGCAGGCATATTCATAGGGAAGACCGGACTCCGCGGTGAAGGATACGAAACCGTCGCCGACGCCGGTCACGGTCGCGTTCGGGAAGAGGCGTCCGCCGTTGGCAAAGAATGTGGGCTGGACAAATTCCTTCATATTGACGGAGTGGCCTTTTTCAAAGTCCTCCTTGGCAGAAGGCGTGACGATGGTGACCTGCTTGCCGAGGCTCATCAGGTAAATCGCGGTGTCGACGGCCTGGGCATTGCTGCCGAGAATGACGACATTTTCACCGATTCCGCCGCCGAGAACATCATCGACGGAGATCACCTTCGTGGCGCCTGTGGAGGCAAAACCGAGGGTGTCGCGCTGCCCGCCGACAGCCAGAATCACGGCGTCGGACGCCTCGCTCTCGATCAGAGCCTTGTCCACTGCGGTGTTGAGGACGACTTTCACCCCGGCGAGCTCTACCTGACGCGCCAGATAACTGCGCAGGCGTCCGAGATTCTCGTGAGGACCCTTGACCGCTTCGGCAAAGCCGAGCAGACCGCCGACGCTGTCCGCCTTGTCATAAAGGGTGACATCATGTCCGCGCAGGGCGGCGATTCTGGCGGCTTCCAGACCGGCAGGGCCGGCACCGATGACCATGACTTTCTTCTTCGTCTCGGCGGGCAGGGGAT
Source organism: Oscillospiraceae bacterium (assembly GCA_017627975.1). The sequence continues at coordinate 14,791 of JAGAFT010000111.1, read as the reverse complement.
CGAAGCCCTCCGGCATCACTTCACTGTAGGCACGGAAGTTGGCGGCGTTCACACGGCAGTGTTCCAGGTTGCAGTTGTCTGCCGGCGTGTCATAGAAGCAGTGCAGGCAGCGGGTGCAGGGCGCAATCTCATCCAGACGGTTCTCTCGCATCTTGTTGACATACTCCGGATCCACGCAGAACGGACGGTTCATCACCAGGAAGTCGACCTTGCCCTCTTCGATGGCGGCATTGAACAGATCGGGGGCCTGTGCAGGATCGTTATACGTTGCGCAGCCGACGGGGATGCTGACAGCGGCCTTGACCTTTGCAGCGATGTCCAGGTTCAGACCGACGCCGGAGTTGTTCCCACGGACCAGACCCTGGAAGTGCCGGTCAAAGTCGAGGCGCTTGCCGTAGCCGTTGAAGCCCTCAAAGCCGCGGCAGGCAAAGTAGAGATCGCCGGCAAACTGAGCGATGTGCTGGCCGCAGGGTCCGATGCGGACATGCAGGCTGTCCGCGCCGGCCTCTTCCATCTTCTTTGCGATGGCGATGGTCTCTTCGATGGTGTTGTAGTCGTCGTTGTTGCCAAGGTCTTTGTCGTTCTCTTCCACGCCGTTGATGAGAACCTGAACGATGAAGTCCTTGCCGCAGGCTTCTTTCAGACCGGTCACGACTTCCGTGGCAAACTTGCAGCGGCTGTCCAGCGTCTGGGGGCCGTACTCATCGGTGCGGTTGTTGCGGGCGCGGGAGAAGAAGGACTGGCCGAGGTTGTTGGCGGCAAAGTTCAGCTCGAACGCGTCGAAACCGTAGTCCTGAAGAGTCTTGCCGATGCCGATGATGTCCTGAACCCACTGCTTGATGGTGTCGGTGTCATAGTTGCCGAGGAAAGGCTCCGTGAAGTCCAGCGGACCGATGGGCGCGCCCATGGTGTCAAACTGATACCCGATGGTGCAGCCTGCGGCATGGAGGGTGTCGACCAGCCCCTTGACATCATAGGCTTCCAGAGGCGCTTTGAAAGGACCGCCGCTGGTGACTTCCCAGATGTCGGCAAAGTCTTCGATCCAGATCATCTGCACGCCGCCGTCGGCCATGCGCTTGTAGTAGTTGATGTATTCATCGGGGTTCTGCCGGAGAAAAGCCAGCTGGAAGGCGGCGGACTTCACCATGCGGTGGTTGAAGGTGCGGCCGCCGAGCTGCCAGTCGGAGAAGAGCGCCGTCTTGGAAAGATCCGGGCTGGAATTGGAATGGAAATCAGTGCTCTGGGGATTGATGACCTTTGCGCCGCCGGCCGGAGCGGCGGGAAGCACCACACCGAGCGCCTGGGCGCGGCAGGCGTTGACGCCGTCACGAATGGCGGAAGTACATAGACTGGCTCCGGAGATGCCATCGACCCCGGCGGTGCTGCCGGCGTCTTTGATGCGCTGACAGTAGGCCTGTACGGCGCCGTCCATTTTGGCAAAGTAGTCGTCGGCGGAGGTTTCCACCAGCGTGTAACTCACATCGGTGAGTTCCGTCTCGGAGAAGGTGCAGGATACTTCCACTTTGGCAAATTCAGTCGCCTGGACACTGGTGTAGGTGCCGGGCTGATACAGGGCTGCGGAAGCGTCGTCGGCGAAAGCGGCGGTATTCGCAGTACCGGCCAGGCCGAAGGCGCCGACGCTGACCGCACCGGCGGCAAGGCCCTTGAGGAAATCTCTGCGGGAAACAGGTTTCATGGGAGTGCTCCTTTCAAATGATAATGATAATATCCGGATTTGTGCTGCGCATGTCAGAACAGCACGGATACTTCTTAACGAAATGCGTTGCCTGTACATCTCGCGGCAAAGAATACAGGTAAGCAGTATAATAATATTTTAACAGAATGACGAGCCTTTTCAAGCATCAGAGAGTAGGAATTTTGACTTGCGATTACTACAATTTGTAGTAAAATGGGAACACATGAATTCCGGAAGAGGAGACGGCACATGAAATATACATTTTCCCTCATAGAAGAGTGGCTTTCCGGGGCGCTTCAGACACAGCCGGTGCTCTGCCGGATTGCGGAGAGCACAGAAGTAAAGGGTGTATCTGCCCGGCTTCAGGAACAGGCCAGGAATGGCTGGATTTATGTCCTGAGCGCGGAGGATCTCGCATCCGGGACGCGGGTTTTTCCGACCGGGATGATTCTGCTCGCAGGGACGGATGAGGCGGAAAAGGATCTGCTTCCTGACATTCCGGACGGGAGCGCGGCAGCAGTCTTTCGCACGGAGAAAAGCAAAATGGAAGTGCTGGAACTGATCCAGGACTGCTTTGCCTACTACAATGAGTGGTACGACAATCTGCTGCAAGCTATCCGGGAAGGAACGTCCTGGTTCGCCGTGGTGCAGGAGGGACATAAACAGCTTCGCAATCCGATCATCCTGTATGACCGCAGCATGAAGGTGCTGGCTTTCACCAGAGACGACGGAACGGAGGACAATGTGTGGAAGGATACCGTCAGCTCCGGCACCGCCAGGGTGGAGACAGCTTCTGAAGCGGATGAACTTCTGAAGTATGTCTCGAGACTGGATAAAAGCACAAAGCCCTTCCGCCATATCGGGGAGGGAATGAGCGATCCGTTCTACAGCTGCAATGTGATGGTGCGCGGAAAACGCTGCGGAATGGTCACGGTTATCGAGTATCACGCGCCGCTGACGCAGGGACAGCTGGAGTTGCTTCAGATTTTTGCGGATACGATCGCGGTTCGTTTTCAGGACAGCGAAGAGCAGCGGATGACCCGGGTGGCGCTGAATGACCGGCTGCTGCATGACCTGATCGCGGGGCGGGTAAAATCACAGGAACGGCTGAACACCCGGATGATTGCATCCGGCTGGAAACCGGGAAGGTTCTTCCGGCTCCTGCGCTTTACATCCCGGCTGTCATTTCTCAACGAGATGCAATGGACGCAGAACCTGGAAGATCTGTTCCGAGGCGGACTGAACGGAATCGGCAGCGTGATCCACAGAGAACAGACCGCCATATGCTTTCTCTGTACATCAGAAGAGGAAGAACTGAAGCAGGGGACGGAAGAACTGCTTCGACGCTACTGCGCGGCCCATCACATGCGCTGCGGGATCAGCAGCGCTTACAGGGATCTCCTGGATACACCGCGCCATGACGGTCAGGCCGAGGCGGCTCTGGAGCTGGGTGAGGGAGATATCGTGACCTACGAAAAGGTGCGGTTCAGCCGGATGATCCGCTATCTGAAAGCGGCTGAATACCCGGATGATCTGATGCATCCGGCAGTACTGAAGCTTCAGGAGCTGGACCGGGAGTTCGGGACGGAATATGTGAAGACGCTGCGCTGTCTGCTGGAGAACGGACTACGTCAGACGGATGCAGCCAGAGCACTGAAAATCCATCGAACGACGCTGATCTATCGGATCCGGCGGATCCACGAACTGACCGATCTGGATATGGAGGACGCGGGGGATATGATTCATGCGGCGATCTCAATCAGGATGACGGATTGAGAGCGCATAAAGATTCACAGAATATTCATAATACGGGCGCCGCATGTTCACCAACACCCGGCAGTGACGGAGTATGATAACGGCCGGACGTTTACTATCGGAGGAATACCCCATGGACGAAGTTAGAAGAAATGACGATGCGCTGTTTGAGGCGCTCAACAAAGCGAAGAGAAGAAAGCGCAGGCGCAGATGGATCACCGTGCTGATCATTCTTGCACTCGTGGCGGGCGGCATCCTGTACGCGGTCAACGTTCTGCGCAAGCGCGTGGAAGCCAGCATGGCGACAGAGGGCGATGAGGTTCTGACGTATGACGCGTCCATCGGCAGCATCAGCACCCGGGTCAGCGGCTCGGGCACCATTGAGGATGTTGACACGGAAAAGGTCACGGTTCCGGAGGGGGTCGAGATCGACGAAGTGATGGTCAAGTCGAACGACAAGCTGCGGAAGGGCGACCTGATTGCCACGCTGGACCTGACGTCGGTCCTGAGCACGCTGGCATCGGTCCAGGAAGAGCTGGACGAACTGGACAAGGAGCTGGCTGCCGCCGGCGGGGACCGGGTCAACACGAATGTAACGGCCGGGGTCTCGGGACGTGTGAAGAAGATCTATGCCGGGCCGAAAACGGATGTGGCGGCCTGCATGGTGGAAAACGGTGCCCTGGCCCTGATCTCTCTGGACGGGAAGATGGCGGTGGAGTTTGAAGACAGCGGTCTCGCAGCCGGGGACAAGGTGCGTGTGGAGCGCGCAAACGGCAGCGTGATTGACGGCAGTGTGGAAAAGCGGGTCGGAGAACGGGTGACGGTGCTTGTGACGGACAACGGCCCCGAGGTCGATGAAGAAGTCCGCATCCTGGACGAAAGCGGCAATGAACTCGGCAGAGGCGCGCTCACGATCCACAGTGTGTTCCGGGTGACCGGTTTTACCGGAACAGTGTCCCATGTTACCTTTGGCGAGAATATGCTGGTGAACGCGGCAAGCATTCTCTTTAATCTGACGGATACCGGCTACAGCGCGCATTACAACAGCGTGCTCAAGCAGCGCAAGGAAAAGGAAAAAACTCTGCTGGAGCTGCTGGAGCTGTACCAGGGCGGCGCGCTCCGGGCGCCGTTTGAGGGCTCGATTCTTCGGATCGACTATGACGAAAATGAAGAAACAGCGGCAGCCGCAGACAGTTCCGCCGCTTCCACGGCCCAGTCCGGAATGTCCGCCTACAGTATGTATAACGCCATGGGGAGCAGCGCGACGACTGCATCTGCAGCCGCGACGCAGGCAGGGACCACCCAGAAAGAGGAAGACGGCATCGTGATCGTGACGATGGCGCCGGATGTCAGCATGCTGGTGAAGATCAGCGTGGATGAGGCAGACATCCTGTCGCTGGAAATCGGACAGCCGGCAGAAGTCACAATTGAGTCGGTAGGGGAGAACCACTTTGACGGGACCGTGACCGAGGTGGACCGGACGGCCAACAGCAGCGGCGGTGTGACCACCTATTCGGCTGAAATCACCTTTGCCAAGGAAAAAGGAATGCTCAGCGGAATGTCGGCGGATGTAATCGTGAACATTCAGGGAGACGAAAACGTGCTTATCGTCCCGGCAGACGCCATCCATCGTACCAGCGCCGGCGCCTTTGTCTACACCTCCTATGATGAGGAGACAAAGACCTTCGGCGGCAACATGCCGGTGGAGGTGGGGATCTCCAACGATGATTATGCGGAGATCCGAAGCGGAATCGAAGAAGGGACCACCGTCTATTACACCGAGAAGCAAGAGGACAACTTCTATATGATGATGGGCGAACCCGGAATGAACGGACGAACGGGCAGCAACCGGCGCTGAGCGGAGGACGGAAGCATGATCGAACTGAGAGATGTCTCCAAAATATATCAGATCGGTGATGAACGCGTTCACGCTCTGGACCATGCCAATCTGCATGTCTATCCCAAGGAATTTGTCAGCATCATCGGACCGTCCGGATCCGGAAAATCGACGCTCATGAACATCATCGGCTGTCTGGATGTGGCGGACGGAGGACAGTATCTTCTGGACGGTATGCCCATCGAAGCCTATTCGGAAAATGAACTGGCAAATGTGCGCAACCGCAAAATCGGCTTCGTATTTCAGAGCTTCAACCTGATCGCGAAGCTCTCCGCGGAAGAAAACGTGGAGCTGCCCCTGATTTATCAGGGAGTGAAGCGCGCAGAGCGGCAGCAGCGTGTCCGCGAGGCGCTGGAGCGTGTCGGGCTCTCCAAGCGGGCCAAGCACCTGCCGACGGAGCTTTCCGGCGGACAGCAGCAGCGTGTCGCCGTGGCGCGCGCCCTGGTCACGAAGCCCTCCCTGATCCTGGCCGATGAACCGACGGGAAACCTGGATTCCAAAACCAGCCGGGAGATCATGCAGATGTTTCAGGAGCTGCACGAGCAGGGCAACACGATTGTCCTCATTACCCATGACAACGACGTTGCGCGTCAGGCGAAACGAATTGTGCACATTCTGGACGGCAGGCTCACGGAGGTGACGCTCTGATGATGGCGGTAAAAATGGCGCTCCGCAGCATCGGAGCGAACAAGATGCGCGCTGCCCTTACGATGCTCGGCATCATCATCGGCGTGATGGCGCTGGTGGTGCTGGTGAGCCTGGTGGACAGCGCGACAAACTCGATCACAAGCGAGGTTTCCAGCCTCGGCAGCAGCCTGCTCACGGTACGGGTCTCGGACGATAAAGGCGTTCCCATAAAGCTGCAGGATCTGGAAGCCTGGGTGGACACCGAGCCCAGCATCGCGGCCATGACGCCCTATGCCACCAGCACGGCAACCGGAAAGTTCGGCACGGAGAGCGCGGACTTCAACGTCTACGGCGTTACCCAGGATGAGTATAAGATCCAGAGCATGCAGCTGACCATGGGTCGGTTTATCGCCGCCAGCGATGTGAAAAACAACAACCGGGTCTGTGTAATTCCGGAGGGAACCGCGGAAGACCTGATCGGGTATAAGGACTGCCTCGGGCGGGAAATCTCTCTCAACGGCATCAAGTATACCGTCGTCGGCGTACTGGAGGATGAAGAAGAATCTCTTGCGACGATCCTCTCCGGCGGTATGAAGACGGCATATATCCCCTACACCTCCCTCATGCGCCTCTCGACAGATAACGGGTCCTCCATCTCCACCTTCTACATCGGTGCATCGGAGGGCTATACCCTCGATCAGGCTGAAGAGGTCATGAAGAACCTGCTGATGGAGCGGTTTAACCAGGATGAGGATGCCTTTTCCATCTCTTCCCAGAATATGATCGAGGAAGCGATGGGGCGCATCAGCAACTTCCTGAATATCCTGCTGGGCGGAATCGCGGCAATCTCCCTGATTGTCGGCGGCATCGGGATCATGAACATCATGCTGGTCACGGTGACCGAGCGCACCCGCGAAATCGGCATCCGGAAAGCCATCGGCGCCAGCCGCCGAACCATTCTGGTACAGTTCCTGATCGAAGCGGTGGTGCTGTGCATGCTGGGCTGTGCGCTGGGGATCTTTGTCTCCTGGGGAATTCTCCAGATCATCTCGGCCATCACGGTAAGCGCCTCCATCTCCTTCCGACTGAACGGAAGAGTGGTTGTGCTGTCGGTCCTCTTCTGCTTCCTGATCGGGGTGGTGTTCGGACTTTATCCGGCGAACAAGGCCGCGAAGATGAAACCCATCGACGCGCTGCACTACGGCGGATGAGGAGGGGCACGATATGAAGAAAAAGAAAGGAATCCGGAGGGTGCTGCCCTGGGTCGTGCTGGCATTGATCGCCCTGATCCTCGGAATCCTGCCGCAGCTTGCGCGAAACGCGGCAACGGGGATGGAGGCAACTGTGCTCACGGCTCGGGCGGAGACCGGAGAAATCGAAAACACCCTGGCGGGCGGCGGCACCCTGACGGCGGAAAAGCCGGAGGAAGTTACCGTTCCCTCCTCGGTGGAGATCACGGAATTTTTCGTCAAAAACGGCGACCGGGTTGAGCAGGGACAGGCACTGGCCCGTGTGGACCGCGTAACCCTGCTCGGCGCGATATCGGAAGTCCAGAAGAGTCTGGAGGACGTGGCGTTTCAGATGCTCACCAACGCCAACACCTATTCGGTGGCAAAGCTGACCGCACAGGTGAACGGGCGGGTGAAGGCCGTTTATGCGGGGGTAGGAGACGATGCACGTCGGGTAACGGTGGAGCGCGGGGCAGTGGCGGTGGTGTCGGTAGACGGCCTGATGGTCACGGAAATCCCGAACGAGCTCCCTGTTGAGGCCGGGGAACGCGTCAATGTGAAGCTCCCGGACGGAACCGAAGTGCCCGGGCGGATAGAGACCGTGATGGACCATATGATCCGTGTTACGCTCTCGGATGACGGACCCCGCATCGGCGATCCGGTGACGGTGTACACGACGGACGGGGCAGAGATCGGAAGCGGCCTTCTGGCGGTCCACAATCCCTGGACGCTGCTTGCCACCGACGGAATCGTAAACCATGTCTATGTGAAGGAGAATCAGCAGATCTGGGTGGGCAACGGGATTGTCGAGGTCGAAAAGCTCACGGGAAACGCGGAGTATCAGGCACTGGCGGCGAAACACCGCCAGTATGAAGAACTGATGCAGGAGCTCTTCGCGCTGTATGAGGACGACACAGTGAAAGCGCCCAATGCCGGATTTGTCAGCGACATCGACGAAAACAAGATCAAAAACACCGCCTCCTGGGACAAAGAGTATACGATCAAACTGCTGGCAAATGAGACGACGGAAGAGACTCCGGAACTTGAAGACTGCTGGGGGGCAGCGCTGATTACGTCCGTGAACGGAGATGGTACAGTAACCGGCCTGGTAATGGCCAGAGATCAGATCCTGGCGCAATTGCTCCAAGGGACTTCTTTGGAAGAGATTCTTGCCGGCGGGACAGAAATGACCTTTCGAGCACCGGAGGGAGTTGCATCGCAAGGTGTAATCATCCTGCAGAGTGCCCCTGAAGCTGTGACACCATCGCCGAGCATGCCCGTTTATCCCCAGATGCCGGATTTTGCAGGTCTTGATATCGGAAGCCTGATGGGTGGTTTCAGCTTCAACATCAGCATTCCGTCTTCGATGATGGGCGGAACGCAGACAGAGGAAGAGGACGACGGCCTTTATGATCTGGAGGAGCAGACCATTCTCTCCATCACGCCGGACGACAGCATGACGATCCATATCAGCGTGGATGAACTGGACATCCTTCAGTATGAACTCGGGATGAGCGCAGATGTGACTGTGGATGCACTGCCGGATCGGAGCTTCACCGCGCACGTGACCGAAATCGGCGCCACGGGGGAGAATTCCGGCGGAAACAGCAAGTATGACGTAGAGCTGCGTCTGGACCGGGCCCCGGATATGCTGGATGGTATGAATGCCTCTGTCGTGGTGCACCGGGGCAGCCGATCCGCGCTTCTGATCCCGGCGGCAGCTGTGCATGACAGGGGGAGCAAAAGCTATGCATATACCGCACTGGACAACAAGACCGGAAAACCGACAGGAGAAGTTCAGGTCGAGACCGGCATCTCTGACGGAGAGAATGTAGAGGTTGTGAGCGGTCTCTCCGAGGGGCAGACGGTATTCTACGAATACTATGTGCCGCAGGTGGATGAGAGCTTCCCGGGAGAACCGTTGCCCGGGCGCCCGGAAAACAGATCAAAATAAAACAGTTCGAAAATTGAGCAGAAATAGCAGGATGCAGTCAAACGAAGCGTTTTGAAAGCATCCTGCTTTTTTAGCATTTGTGAAAATGAAATTGGCATTACGGATTTTAATTCGGTTGAAACCGAGTCGGTTATAACCGAACGAATGGAAAGAGTGAAGGCAGGTCACACCTCAAAAAGGCGTGACCTGCTCAACTTTCTTTTGCAGTTTTTGATTCAGAAATTGTTTTGCCGATGGGAAGCTGACTCAGCTTACGACTCAGGCCGCGGTTTCCTCGCTCATCTCGGCGAGATTTTCCGTGCAGAAGAGGTCGATCACATTCTGAACCATCTGTTTATCACGGTCTGCCAGAATTCCGGCTGCGAGCCAGTAGGCATAGGGCCCCTCGTTGTAGAGCATCATGGCCTCCGGGTCACTGCCGTAGCGGAATTCGGTGTGGAAGGTTGTCTCCGGGGTATCGGGCAGGAGGAAGAAGTATTCAAACTCACCCGCATCCGCATCCTCTGTGCGATAGAGATATCCGTTCATCATGCCGGCGATGGAAGCCGGTTCCACAAAGCTGTACTCATGGCTGAAAACCGTAGCGCCGCTCTCGTCCAGACCGGAGATCTTCCTGCCGTCAAACACGATCCGGGCAGGTCCGTTGATGAAGAGGCAGTCAAACTGTGCCCCGTTCGAGCCGTCCCCATAGGAATCGATGGCCTCCTGGCCGTAAATGGTCCCGTTGCAGGCGGCCTTCAGGGCTTCCGCAGCTGTGGGAGCGGCTTCCTCTTCCAGAACCGCCGCGCAGGAGTCAAGCCAGATCTGATCATATTCCGGGCTGGTAATCACGGGAAAGAGTGCGTCATAGGTCCCGCTCACGTCTTCCAGGAGCTTTTCTGCGGCAGCCGCGGTCTCATCATCGGTTTTCTCTGCAGCGCTGTTGCGGATCTCATAAACCGTCGGCTGATCGAAGGGGGCGCCGAGCGTCTGTGCAACCTCCTCATTATAGAAACCTGCGCCGACCAGATCCTCTTCGCCGCAGGCCTGCACGATGCTGACGTTCTCTGCGGAACAATCCGTGAAGACGGTGATCGGTGTGCCATACTCTTCGGCTTCGTATCCGCCGGCATAACCGGTGATGCTTCCGATCCAGAAGCAGCCTGCTCCGGTAGAGATGGTTACATCGGATGCTTTGCAATTGGTGAATTCTTCCGCTCCGAAACCGCAGCCGGAAACACCGCCGAGCCCGTAGCAGTTCGCACCGGCGGTGATGCTGCCGCTTGCCGTGCAGTTGACAAGAGAAGTCAGCTCCAGTCCGCCGCCGACGATGCCCGCGTTGGCCGTCCCGTCGGGGATCACGATCTCGGCATCCGCGCTGCAGTCAACGATCCGGCTGGACATACCGGCGCCGACGATGCCGCCGTACATCCCCTCCGCGCTCATCTCACCGGCATAAGCGGTCACTTTGCCTTTCACCAGCTGAATGTCATGAACCGTGGATGAGAAGGAATACCCGACTGCATCGGCGACCATGACGGTGCCTTCCGTCGAAGCGTTCTCCAGGGTAAAGTTGCCGACCTCGGTGTTGGCAATGCAGCCGAACAGACCGACCGCGATGCCGTCTTCACCGGTGATGGTGAGGTTACGGATGGTATGCCCCTGGCCGTCGAACGTGCCGGTGAAGGCTGCATCCGACGCCGGGATCTCCTGCTCTTCCGCACTTTCGCCGGAGGGCTTATACGTGCCGATCGGGGTCCAGGCGATCCCGGCAAGGTCGATATCCGCATCGAGGACATAATCTGCGGCGAGGTCGTCAGCCATTCCCATAAGCTCTTCCGCGGTGGTGATGGAAATCACTTTGTTCTCTTCTGCCCCGGCAACGATACTCAAACTGAGCATCATCGCCACAACGCAGACAACTGTCAGTATCTTTTTCATAGGTACCTCCTATTTCATAAATAGTTAGTTAGAACTAACAATGAATATTATATAGCGCCGCCTGCAGCCTGTCAAGAGCAAAATTATATAAATCTAACTACAATGCAAAAGAAAACGGGACAATGTTTACAGAAATGTCTGGAAGCACACATCTTTGGACAGTATAATAACAGCAGAATGAAACAGAAATGAGGGATGACCATGTATTACTCCTATGATATCTTCTATATCCTTACGATTGTTCTGTTCTTTGTGAGCATGATCTGCTCGGGGGTTGTGAGGAGCCTTTTCAATCGGTATTCAAAGGACCGGACTTACAACGGTATGACCGGGGCCATGGCGGCGGAGCGCATCCTGCGGGCTAACGGCATCACGGATGTGACAATTGTCCAGACAGCCGGGACGCTGACGGACAACTATAACCCCAGCAACCATACTCTGAACCTGTCACAGTCCGTGTACGGCGGGCAGAATATCTCGGCCGTGGCGGTGGCGGCACACGAATGCGGTCATGCGATTCAGCATGCCCAGGCTTATCCGCTGCTGATGCTGCGCAAGGCGCTGGTGCCCGTCTGCAACATCGGGTCCATCGGATCGTATATCGCGATCCTGCTTGGGATCTTCTTCTCCCGGAGCGGGCTGATCATGCTTGGCGCGGTCCTGTTCTCGGGCATCGTGCTCTTCAACCTGGTGACGCTGCCGGTGGAGGTGGATGCCTCCCGACGGGCAATGGCGGAAGTGGACCGGCTCGGCCTGCTCACCGACGAGGAGAGAATCGGCGGGCGGAAGGTCCTGTTTGCAGCGGGGATGACCTATTTCATCTCGCTGATGACCTCCATTGTTCAACTGCTTCGTCTGTTGAGTATTGCGAACAGCAGAAGAAGATAACAGACAAGACTCAGCCCCCCGCCTCAGGCGGGGGGCTGAGAAATCTACAGGACAAGCTGCTTCACCCGCTGAGTATCACCAACAGCAGGAAAAAGATAACAGACAAAAATCAGCCCCCGCCGAAGCGGGGGCTGAAAATTTATCTGCAGGGTTCAGCGCAGAGAATGAGTTATCTCTTGCGGATGATGTTGATGCTCTTCTTCGCAACGTTCTTGAGAAGCGGAGCGACCTTGTCTTCGCAGCGGATCATGTTCGAGGCTTCGGGAACATCGCGCTCCAGGTGAATGGCGTCGAACATGCAGCGGGTGGTGCACAGACCGCAGCCGATGCAGCGGTTCGGGTCGACGACGCTCACGCCGCAGCCCAGGCAGCGGCTGGCCTCTGCTTTGACCTGCTCTTCGGTGAAGGTGAGGCGATCATGCTCGAAGGAGCGGGCCTTCTTCACATCATGCAGAATCGGCTGACGGGCGGGACGGTCGAAGCAGTCGATGCCGAAGACCAGTTCGTCCTTGTTGAGCTCATAGAACTCACGGAGGTTGCGGCCGACTGTCAGGCTCTGGCCGTCATTGACGAAGCGGTGCAGGGACTCGGCGCCCTCGCGACCTGCGGCAATCGCATCGATGGCAAACTTCGGTCCGGTGTAGACATCACCGCCGACGAAGATATCGCTCTGCGCGGTCTGATAGGTGACGGCATCGGCAACGGCGTTGCCTTTCTTGCCGGTTACGAGCGCACCGACATCGAGCGTGCCCCAGTCGATGGCCTGGCCGACGGCGGCGATCACCGAGTCGACCTCGATGGTTTCAAACTTTCCGGTACCGATGGGCTTACGACGTCCCTTCTCATCCGGCTCGCCGAGCTCCATGAGCTCGACCTTGAGGCCGCAGACCTTGCCGTCCGCGCCAAGAACCTCGACCGGCGCGTTGAGGAAGCAGAACTTCACGCCCTCTTCCTTTGCTTCTGCGACTTCTTCCTTGTCGGCGGGCATCTCGTCCTCGCCGCGGCGGTAAACCACATAGGTCTCGGCGCCGAGACGGACAGCCGTGCGGCAGACATCCATGGCCACATTGCCGCCGCCGATGACGGCACACTTCTTGCCGACCTCGGGCTTGTTGCCCAGATTGACCTCGCGCAGGAAGTCCACACCGCCGAACACACCCTGAAGCTCTTCGCCCGGGATGTTGAGCTTGGAGCTCTTCTGGGCACCGATGGCCACATAGAAGCTCTTGTAGCCCTGCGCGCGGAGCTCTTCGATGGTGACGTCCTTGCCGACCTCGGTGTTCATCTGGAAGTGAACACCCATCTTCTCCAGAACGTCGATCTCGCCCTTCAGAGCGGCGCGGTCGAGACGGTAGCTGGGGATGCCCATGACGAGCATGCCGCCCGGCTGCGGGTTGCGGTCGAAAACGGTGACGTTTTCATAACCCATGCGGGCCAGATAGTAGGCGCAGCTCAAGCCCGCGGGGCCGGCACCGATGATGGCGACCTTCTGCTCATAGGGCTTGTCAATGGGACGGCGGTACAGACGCTCGGGGATATAGCGCTCTTCACTCTTGAGGTCCTGCTCGGCGATAAACTTCTTGATCTCGTCGATGGCGAGGGCCTTGTCCAGTGCGCCGCGGGTGCAGGCGTCCTCACAGCGGCGGTTGCAGACATAGCCGCAGACGGAGGGGAAGGGATTGTCCTGCTTGATGAGCTTGAGCGCGTCGAGATAGCGGCCTTCCTTGGCGAGCTTGATGTAGCCCTGGATGGCGATATGGGCGGGACATGCGGTCTTGCAGGGCGCGGTGCCGGACTTGTGGCAGTTCTTGCGGTTGTCGACCACATAGTTCGGGTTCCACTTGTCTTTGCCCCATTTGAGACCGGGCAGCTCCTGCTTCGGATACTGAACCTCACCGTTCTTGGTGCAGAGCTTCTGGCCGAGCTTCACGGCGCCGGCCGGGCAGACCTCGACGCACTTTCCGCAGGCGACGCAGTTGTCTTTGTTGACATGGGCACGGAAGGAGGACGCGGACATATTCGGGGTGTTGAAGTACTGGCTGGTGCGAAGTGCGAAGCAGACGCCCAGATCGCAGTTGCACAGACCGAAGATCTTATCCTGGCCGTCGATGTTGGTGACCTGGTGGACATAGCCATTGTCTTCCGCTCTCTGGCAGATCTCCAGTGCCTCCTGCTTGGTGATGGGGCGGCCCTTGCCGGTCTCAATCAGATAGGTAGCGAAATCGCCCAAACCGATGCAGCAGTCATCCTGAATCTCACCGGAGCCCTCGCCGTAGAGACGGCGGGCGTTGCGGCAGGAACAGTAGCCGACAGAGAGGCTTCCCTCATACTTATCCAGCCAGTGGGAAATGTGCTCGATGGAGATGGAGGTGTTGGTGGCGTTGATGGCCTTTTCCACCGGGATGACGTGCATGCCGATGCCGTTGCCGCCGGGAGGCATCAGGTGGGTCTTGCCCTCCAGCGGGAGGAAAGTCATCTTGTTGAAGCTCTCGGCGAGCTCGGGGTACTTTTCAACCTGATCCAGAACCATGTTCGTCATCTCGGCGATGCCGGGAACGAACAGCTGGACATACCACTGCTTCTCATGCTGGGGATTTTCCCAGTTGTACTCCACGATGCCGTGCATGGCGGCGTCGGTGAGCAGTTCCACAATACGCTCTTCGGACTTGCCGGTGAGTTTCGCGATTTCAGCCGTGGTCTTCGGCTTACGAAGGCCCATCTTCAGCATGACTTCCGCGATCTCGTCATTGGAACATGCGCGGTCGAGAATGATATATTCCGGGTCTTCTTCGGTCAGCCTCTTAACGCCGAACTTGTAGGGAAGG
>JAGAFT010000110.1 GCA_017627975.1 Oscillospiraceae bacterium | reverse complement strand
CCGGCGGTGAAAACGGAACGAAATGATTTCCCGTTCAGCTGCGGGCAGGGCTCTTCGGTAATTCGGTGAGATACAGCGGAGTTCATCACCAGGTCAAGGATCACAGGCTCGTCGTAGGTGATAAGCAAGGAATCCCTGCATTCCTCTTCCCGCTCCTCTGCGGGACGGGAATAATACAGTTCTTTGAGATGCCTGGCATGAAGCTCACAGTCGACAAGCCAGCTCTCGCTCTCGCTGAAAATCTGCCGCAGATCCTCTTCATGGCCGGAAGCCTGAACGGAGGCTTCCAGCAGCAGCTCGTCCATAACGCCGCCGCCCAGAGAAACCTCGCCTCCGGTGCGGATTTCGGTTTCCTTCCCCTTGTTGATGTAGGCAAAATCCGTCGTAGAGGATCCGATGTCGATCACGAGAACGGATTTGGTCCGAAGATCCACATAATCCCGGACGGAGTTGGACTGGATCGCACCCACCATGACGGCTCTGGATTCGGAGACGACCTTTGGATTCGGAAAGCCGATGGTTTCAAAGATGCGGCGGTAGCGGGCGCGGTTTTCCGCATCCCAGCCGGCAGGGCATCCGATGTAGACAGAGTTGCTTTTTTCTCCGCCGACGAGGGCGCCGCTGTCCCGCAGGGACTCAAAAACCCTTGCAGAAAAGTCACGGATCAGGGCGGCGCTGTCAGACTGGATATCCAGAAAGCGGCGCTTAAATCGGGCTGCGCTGCGTACGGCGGAAGCGGCGGAACGGGCGGCATTCTCGCCGATCCGCACCTCGCCGTTGCGCATGACGGCCCAGACGGTGATGGTGACCTTCTTTCCGTCGACATCAATGATCTCCGGATAACTGACGCCGGTGCTGCCGACGCGGGCGAGGGTGCTCTCGCCGTCGCCGAGATCAAATCCCCAATAATTCATCATAATGAATACTCCTGAGAAGATTTTCCTATTCCCGCCGGCCGGCGGGAATAGGAAAGATAGTGGTGCTCCTGAGACGGGCTCTTAATCAATATGCTCGGTGGCGCGACCCGCGAGCAGGAGCGTTTCCCCACTGACGAGCGCCGGCCTCTGTGTCGCAGAGGCGCGTTTGGTGGGAAGAAGCTCGAACAGGTCCGCGGTTTCCGGACTGTAGTCTACGGCTTCGATCCCCTGTTGATGCAGCCAGGGAAGAAGCTTCTTCAGCTGACGGATGGCATAGTCACCGTTCCCGGCATACAGAGCTTCCAGAAGGTCTCCCAGCAGCCGAAGCGTTTCAGGACTCCAGGAAGCGGAAGCGGGGGAGAAGGAATCCTTCTGCTCTCGAAGCCAGGTCTCTTCCTGGGCCAGATATTCTTCCGATTTGCGGTCCATGGTTTCGACGGCCTTTTTGAGCGTCTTCCAGACGACATCCGCGTCCAGTTCGGCGTGGACACGCACCTCGCGCTCCCCGTACCAGAGCCGCCCGGCCAGAAAGCCAAACAGCGCGGCCCCGGCCATCAGAATACAGCCGGGGAGATAATAATCCCGGATCAAAAGCGCGGAGATGAGCCCGCAGATCACCGCCAGCAGCAGGCAGATGACGCCGCCGACGCGGAAGCGGCGCTTTTCGATTTCCTTCCGTGCCGTCCCGGCCAGCAGAAGCCCGAGCATATCCCGCACGGCCGCCGCCTGACAGTCCGCCACCGCCTGGCGCTTCCGATCATTGGCATTGGCAGCGTTGTAGCGCAGAAGCACACGGTCGAGAACCTCGTTCAGACGGTCAAGGCTCTGCCGGCGGTTTTGATCGATGGCGGAGTCCGCCCGGAGCTCATTGCGGATCTTATCCTCTTCTGCCAGAAGCAGACTGCTCATATTTACGGAATCCATGGCGGTCACCTCATGATTGCTGTAGTTCTTTTATTTTACACCATTTTCCCGCTTCTTACAATAATCAGAATAACAGGTTAAATGCAAACCTCGCCTTCGGAAAGAATACCGTCCGGAGGCGAGGCTTTCTTTGATACGGGAGTGTTTTATTCCGCCTCCGCAAATTCGAGAGAGGCGAGAAAAACTGTCTTTTCCCCGCAGCAGGCGCGGATGTGCAGGCCGCCCGGCGCCTCGACACGCTGCCAGACGAGGGCGTCCCCTTCAAAACAGGGAGAGCGGAACAGCGCATCGACGGCGCGGATCTTCATGGCGTTCAGTTCCGCGGTGGAGAAGGTGCCGAACATGACGCGCAGATAGGCGGCGTTGTTCATGTGGCCCCCGACATCGATGTCCGTGGAGCGGACGGTATAAACGGCATAGGGTTCCACTCCGTCAAAATGGTCCGGGATCATCGTAAAGGCCTCCGTGCATGCGGAGTCCTGCCGAAAGAGGTTTCCGTTCGGGAACACTTCAGATGCCGGAACCATTCGGCCGGTGGCGGTGTTGACGACGGCCCATTCGGTTTTCCCCTGGAGCAGCGGTTCATCCCCCTGCTTCATCTCGTAGCTCCGCATGCAGCGAAGCCGTCCGGGAACCTCCGGCCAGGTGATCAGGGCGGTGCTTTCGCCCATCCGCGGACGGCGCAGGAAGACAATCTTCGTCTTGACCGTGAGCCAGTAGAGATTCTTCGGGCTCAGGTCACGCAGGCCAACCCCGAGAACATCGGCGTGCTGGGTGGCGATGTCCATGAAGCATTCAAAGGCACCGGGATAACTCAGGCGGCCGGATGCGTCACAGACACTGGGCAGCACAGGAAACTCTTTGGAAAAAACGAAATCCATGCTGTGAACCTTCTTTCTGAAATCGGAGATCACGAGGCGTTTATTCGGAGACAATGACCTGCACATCCGTCCCGGACAGTGCGCTGCCGATGGCTTCCTTCATGCTCGTGTCAATATAAACGGTCCTGAGGGCGGGAAGCCTGGAGAGAATGCTCCAGTCCAGCGTCTCGCCGGTGCGGGCAAGGCTCAGGGTGGTAAGCCCCTTGAAGTCATCGAGGTTGTCCGTGGAATTGAGCTTGCAGTCGATGAGCGTGAGGCTTACGATGATGCGTTCTCTGTCAAAGTCCTTGAAGAACGATCCCCGGAGATCACAGTCCCGGAAGGTCAGATCAGTCAGACCGCTCAGGCCGAGAAGGGTATCCAGCTGATTCAGCCCGCAGTTGGAGAGCTCTGCCTCGGCAAGGTGGATCAAAGGCTTCAGACTGGAAAAGTCAGAGACATTCGCGCCCACCAGGCAGAGACGGCGCAGTTCGAGACAGTTGCTCAGATTACCCAAATCACGGATTGGACAGGCGTCGGCGTTGAATTCCCGGAGCATCAGCAAACTTCCGATCCCCTGAAGACTTGTCAATGGACAGTAATCGATGGAGAGATACTCGATCGGGCAGGCGGGCATGGTCTCCAGAGAGCGCAGCGGCTGGAAGGCAAGAACAAGCTTTTCCAGATGGGTGAAGAAAGCCAGATCGGAAAGGTCCTCGATGCTTCCCGTGTTCTCCTCCCCGATGACGGCTTCATAAGAGTGCAGAGAGTACCGGTCACCGTAGATATACAGTTCCGTCAGACCGGCAAGGTCCGAGACTTTCATCTCACCCTCCGGAATTCCGCAGAATTCTCTGGCGGCTTGCTCCAGAAGCTCGTTTTTTATGTCCACCACGGTGTCATCGGGAAGCAGGCGGAGGTCCTCCTGCTGAAACCGGACTTCCACGCGCTTGGCGAGGCCTGTGGACCAGGCGATGATGCCGAAAATCACAGCTGCCAGAAGCAGCCCGAGAAATACGGACAGCCGGACATGCCTTCGGATTTTCCGCTTTCGCTGCCGCTGCTGCTCCACCGTCAGATCGATGGGGACTTTTTTCTGCTTTTTCGCTCTGGGCTGCGGTTTTGCAGACTTTGCAGACGGGGAATCCGCGCAGAGAAGCTCCGGACCAAGCTGCGGCGCGTTCCAGAGTTTTGCGTAGAACGTTTCGTCGGACATGGTGTATTTCATCAGGGCAAAGAGATTGCCGATCTGCATCTCCATGCCGGGGGTCAGCCTGGTTTCTTCCAGAAAGATGTTGATCAGATTCTTTTTCTTGCTGACCGCATAGTGCATTTCCTTGCGGCAGTTGTCAGAGCGCATGTACGCATTGGAGACAAAGGCGATCATCAGACTTGCATCTGCAAGATGCTGGGCGATGTTCTCCTGCCACTCACTGCCGACTTCGATGCCGTCGTCATACCAGATGCGAAAACCGCGATGATGGAGCTCGTGCACGACTTCCATCACGGCGGGGGAATTGGCATGGGCGTAACTGATAAAAATATAAGGCTGATCGCCGTCATACGGCCTGATTTCTGCCATCGGGAATCCTCCTGCACGGGAGAAATGTCGCGGAATAAGGGTTCGATCCCGTGTGACTGTGATTATAGTTTAAAGCGGCGGAGAATGCAAGAGGGCATACAGGTCCGGACATCGGACCGGAGAAATCCGCGTCTCATGCTTTTGCGCGGCGATCGGCACCCTTAGCGATGCGATATGGTCTTCGGCAGGAAATGAGCCTGAATCCCGCAGGATAGCAAAAGTTCACAGATATCCTGTTTCTTTTTGATGTGATGTGGTGTTATATACATCATGTCATGCAGAGGTATCTGAGCCTCTGAAGGAAAAACAAAAATCGGAGTGGAATTCGTTATGAAAGAAGTAAAACAACCGAAACTGCCGCTTGCATATTTCTACCTGATCGTCCTGTTGCTGCTTTTCCTGTTCAATGCGCTGATCGCGCCGAGAATTGCGCAGAAGGCGATCACCGAAGTGGATTACGGAACGTTCATGTCCATGACGGAGAATCAGGAGATCGGCAAGGTCCAGATTCAGAGCAATCAGATCATCTTTACCGATAAAGATGACACCAAGCTTTACAGAACCGGACTGATGGAAGATCCCGGCCTGGTCGAAAGACTCCATGCCTCCGGGGCTGAGTTTACCAGTGAGATTGTGGAACAGGCTTCTCCGCTGGCAACCTTCCTGCTCTCCTGGCTTCTGCCGATCGGGGTGTTCGTCATCCTCGGCCAGGTCCTGTCCAAAAAGATGATGGACAAGGCCGGCGGCGGACCCGGATCCCTGATGTTCAATATGGGCAAGTCCAACGCGAAGGTCTATGTGAAATCGTCTGACGGCATTCGCTTCAGCGATGTGGAAGGCGTGGACGAGGCGGAAGAAAACCTCCAGGAGATCGTCGAGTATCTGGAGAATCCGCAGAAATACAGCGAGATCGGAGCCCAGATGCCGAAGGGCGTTTTGCTGGTCGGCCCTCCGGGAACCGGCAAGACGATGCTTGCCAAGGCCGTGGCGGGCGAGGCGAACGTGCCGTTTTTCTCCATGTCCGGATCTGAATTTGTCGAAATGTTCGTGGGCATGGGCGCGTCCAAGGTGCGCGACCTGTTCCGCCAGGCCAAGGAGAAGGCACCCTGCATCGTCTTTATCGATGAAATCGACGCCATCGGACAGAAGCGCAGCGGCGGCAGTCACATGGGCGGAAATGACGAGCGGGAGCAGACGCTCAATCAGCTCCTGACAGAGATGGACGGCTTCGACGGCAACACCGGCGTCATCATTCTGGCGGCCACAAACCGGCCTGAATCCCTGGATCCGGCCCTGACCCGGCCGGGACGCTTTGACCGCCGCGTCCCCGTGGAGCTTCCGGACCTGAAAGGGCGCGAAGCCATCCTGAAGGTGCACGCGAAGAAAATCAAGATCGCGGATGACGTGGACTTCCTGCAGGTTGCACGCATGGCTGCGGGCGCTTCCGGCGCGGAGCTTGCCAATATTGTCAACGAGGCCGCGCTGCGTGCGGTGCGTGACGGACGGAAGTTTGCGACCCAGGCGGACCTGGAAGAGAGCATCGAAGTTGTCATTGCCGGCTACCAGAAGAAAAACGCCATTCTCACGGACCACGAGAAGAAAATCGTTGCCTATCATGAGATCGGGCATGCGCTGGTTGCGGCCAAACAGACCAACTCGGCCCCCGTACAGAAAATCACGATTGTTCCCCGTACCTCCGGTGCTCTGGGATATACCCTCCAGGTGGAGGAGAACGACCACTATCTGATGAACAAGGAGGAACTGGAGAACAAGATCGCGACCTACACCGGCGGACGCGCGGCGGAGGAACTGATCTTCGGATCGGTCACCACCGGTGCGGCCAACGATATCGAGCAGGCAACCAAGCTCGCCCGGGCGATGATCACCCGCTACGGCATGAGCGAGGACTTTGATATGGTGGCGCTGGAGACGGTCAACAACCAGTATCTCGGCGGAGACACGAGCCTGGCCTGCTCTGCCGATACCCAGAACAAAATCGACGAACAGGTTGTCGCCCTGGTGAAGCAGCAGCATGAAAAGGCGCTGAAGATCCTCAGGGACAACAGGCAAAAACTGGACGAGCTGGCGACGTATCTGTATGAACATGAGACCATCACCGGCGAGGAGTTCATGGGCATCCTGAATCGCGCATAAAAAAGATAGTTTTCATGATCCCCAGCCGCTCTGCGGCTGGGAATTTTAATCATGAGGGATATCCCGACGCCGAAGGCGGGGGATAAGCATTGCCCGGCGAACCGTTCCGGTAAGCATTCTTAACACAAATCAGGAAATATCCTTACAGAAGGGGCTTCCCAAAACAGGACTTTTCCGCTATAATACTTAAAAATCTTGAAACGAAAGAGGGAGAAGGCCGATGTTTGGGAGAAGACCGGACGGAAGACGGATTGACGGGATTGATCCGGTAATGAAGATCACACCCTATGTGATGCCGATGCGATGCGATGCGCAGGTTTTCCTGAAACACCGGGCAGACCTTGAGGCCATGTCGCGGTTCATCCGGAAACAGAAGGCGGAAAAGAACGAGAAGATCTCCTATATGCAGATCATCGTGGCCGCCTATGTGCGCGCCATCAGCCGCAACCCGGAGGTCAACCGCTTTATCATGAACAAGCAGCTGTTTGCAAGGAACAACTGCTCGGCGGCGTTCACAATCCTCAAGAATCCTTCCAACGCCGATGACGGCGAAGCAGTGGTGAAGATCAAGTTTGACCTGAGCGACACACTCTATGACGTGCGGGACCGCATGGAAGCTGCCGTGGCGGCCAATCGCGGCGACGCACCGCCAAGCTTTGTTGATAAGCTGCTGAGTTTCCTGTTTGCGGTACCGGGACTTGCAACGGTGATTGTGGGCCTGGTCCGCTTCCTGGACCGCTATGGCCTGGCTCCCGGCATCCTGATGGATGAGCTGCCTTTCTATGTCGGCATGTATGTCACCAATACCGCGTCCATCGGCCTTCACGATGTGAATCATCACCTCTATAACTGGGGAAATGTGGGCCTGTTCTTCGGCATGGGCACCCCGGAAAAGGTGGCGGTGGTCGAAAACGGCGAGACACGGATGAAGCGATGGCTGCCCATCGGCATTACCGCCGATGAGCGTGTCTGCTCGGGCGCACACTACGGCCGATTCTTTGCAGACATGAAGCGCTATCTGGACCATCCGGAGCTGCTGACAGAGCCGCCCGAGAAGATCCGTTTTGACGGAGACAACGAGTATCACGAGCCGAAGATCGGCGAGGCCTGAGCCGGGCTCCTTCGGCACCCCGGAAGGGAAAAACGGGCAGAAGCGGAAAGAACCAAAAAAGAGAACAGAATAGAGAACAGAAACGCTGCGGGATCACAAATCGGTCCCGCGGCTGTTTTTGCGGTTTCGCATCTGTTTACATAAGAATGATATCATGATATCCGGAATAAAGAGACAATGTTACTATAATGTCACAAATACGAGACAAAAAAGGCGATTTTAAAGGATAATCCCATTAAAATGCACAAAAATATACTTGTACTTTACCGGTGACCGTGGTAACATAATTCTGTATCGCCGGAGGCGAGATAAAGTGATGATGACCCGCGAAAGAGCGGATCTATAATATCGAGGGATTGGCGGATTATGGAGCAGAAACCTGAAAAACAAAACAGCTTTATGCTGAAGCTTGCAACCTTCATTGTCGACAAGCGCAGTCTGATTTTCCTGATTGTGATTATCGGAATTATTTTCTCGGCGGTGGCCGTAAACTGGGTCAACGTGGAGAATGATCTGACAGCCTATCTGCCGGCGGATTCCTCGACCAAGATCGGTCTGGATGTGATGGAACGGGAGTTCATCACCTACGGGACGGCCAGCTTCATGGTGGGGAACATCTCCTATGAAGAAGCGGAAGCACTGTTTGAAGAGATCAAGCAGGTGGAAGGCGTCCAGATGGCGGACTTCGACAATACCACCGAACACTATAACCAGGCTTCGGCGCTGTTCTCGGTGACGTTCGATTATGAACAGACGGACGAGCGCTGCGTGGAATCGCTGAACACGATCCAGGAGATGCTCTCGGACTACGACACCTTTGTTTCCACCACGGTGATCGATACCATGGCCGAGACCATCAAAAAAGAAGTCAACATGATCACGGCCTTTGTTGCGGTGATTGTGGTAGGGGTCCTGGCTTTTACGACAGACACCTATGCGGATGTGGCGGTGGTCGGCCTGACCTTCGTTGTCGCGGCGATCCTGAACATGGGCTGCAACTTCCTGCTGGGGAAGATTTCCTTTGTCTCGGACTCGGTGACAACGATTCTGCAGCTGGCCCTTGCCCTGGACTATGCGGTCATCTACAGCAACCGCTTCAAGGAAGAGCATGTGACACATGAGCGGCGGGAGGCCGTCATCATTTCCCTGTCAAAGGCAATCCCGGAAATCGGCGCCAGCAGCCTGACCACCGTCGGCGGCCTGATCGCCATGATGTTTATGCAGTTCAAGCTGGGCCCGGACATGGCGATCTGCCTGATCAAGGCCATCCTGTTCTCCCTGCTCTCGGTTTTCCTTGTGATGCCGGGCTTCCTGATGCTTTTCGGCAACCTCATGGACAAGACCAAGCACAAGACCTTTGTGCCGAAGATCCCGTTTGTGGGACGGTTTGCCTGGGCGACGCGCTTCCTGATCCCGCCGGTTTTCGTTGTGCTGGTGGTTGCGGCCTTCTCGCTTTCCAATCGTTGCCCCTATGTCTACGGCTATGACACCCTGACCACGCCGCGGCAGAACGAGAACCAGATCGCGCAGGAATTGATCAGCAACACCTTTTCCTCGCGCACCATGCTGGCGGTGGTGGTTCCCGGCCGGGACTACAGCGAGGAGAAGAGCCTCGTGGATGAACTGATGGACTTCCCGCAGGTGGACTCCGTAACGGCCATCGCGGGGATTGACGCCATGGGCGGGTACAAGCTGGCCGACAAGCTCTCCCCGCGCGAATTTGCAGATCTGCTGAAGCTGGACTATGAGACGGCGGAGCTGCTCTACTCGGTATATGCCATCCAGGACGGAAGCTATGACAAGCTGGTCAGCGGGATATCCAAGTACCGCATTCCGCTGATCGACGTGCTTCTTTATGTCGGCGACAAGGTCGACGAGGGATATATCAACCTCGAAGGGGAGCAGGCCGATACGCTTGCCGACGCCAGAACCCAGATGCTTGTGGGAAAACGGCAGCTGGAGGGAGAGAACTATGACCGGATGCTGGTGTATCTGACGCTGCCGGAATCCGGGGATGAAACCTTCCAGTTTACGGATACCATCCGTCAGGTTGCCCAGCGGCATTACCCGAAGGGCGATGTCTTTGTGGTGGGCAATTCCACCAACCAGTATGAATTCAAGAAATCCTTTGAGATTGATAATATCGTAGTCAGCGTGGTATCGATCCTGATTGTTCTTGTTGTTCTTCTCTTTACCTTTAACTCCGCCGGCATGCCGGTTCTGCTGATTGCGGTCATCCAGGGCGCAATCTGGATGAACTTCGGTTATCCAACCCTGGTGCACGAGGACGTGTTTTTCATGACACAGCTGGTGGTCAGCTCCATTCAGATGGGCGCCAATATCGACTACGCCATTGTGATTGCCAACCGTTATTCGGACAACATCAAGACCATGGAGCGGAAGGAAGCCATCATCGAGGCCATGAACTTTGCCTTCCCGACCATCCTGACCTCGGGGACCATCCTGGCGGTTTCCGGACTTCTCATCAGCATCATCACCACGGACTGCACCATCAACGGCATCGGAGAAGCCATCGGACGCGGCACAATGATCTCGATCGTGCTGGTCATGTTTGTTCTGCCGCAGATCCTGCTCCTCGGCGGGAAGATTATCGAAAAGACCTCCTTTGCCATGCCGAAGGTAAACCGCGAGCACAAGACGAGTGCGCCCATCCTGGTAGACGGCAGAATCAGCGGCCACATCAACGGAACGGTCAGCGGCTTCTTCCGCGGCACCATCGACGGCAATACGGATCTGCGCCTGTTCTCCGGAAAGCTGGAGCCTCTGGAGGAAGACGGCAGCGGAGGTACGGAGCGTCCTGCACCGGCGCAGGAGCAGCAGCCGGGAGAACAGGACGCATCCAAGCCGGATGAAACGGCGCAGGCTGCGCCGAAGGGTGAAGCGCCCGATGGGTCAGGCGAAGAAGTGTCCGTGGAATTGGCGAACGCGGGCCCCGCTCAGCAGGAGACGGAGCTGCCGTCTGCCGAACCGGTCTCAGACAGACCGGAAGGAGGAGATCAACTGTGAAGAGATATCACATTTTATCGGTTATACTGTCACTGGTCCTCTGTGTGTCTCTCTGCTTTTCCATGCTGCCGTATTCGGCACTGGCAGATGGTGTGGAACCTGAGAATCCTGCGGTGGAAAATGTGCCGCAGCCGCCAGCGGAAGAGATCCAGCAAGCGCAGGAGCCGACCGGAGAACCGACCGGTGAGCCGGCGGGAGAACCGGAGGGAGAGCCGACGGGAGAACCGACCGGAGAGCCGACTGGAGAACCGACCGGTGAGCCGGCGGGAGAACCGGAGGGAGAGCCGGAGGGAGAGCCGACGGGAGAGCCGACGGGAGAACCGACGGGAGAACCGACGGGAGAGCCGACGGGAGAACCGACGGGAGAGCCGACGGGAGAGCCGACGGGAGAACCGACCGGTGAGCCGACCGGAGAACCGACCGGAGAAGCCGGCGGCACCCCCACCGATCTGCAGCCCGGCGTAGAAGAGACAGCGACCTGGGCGGAAGAGATTACGGTGGACTGCGAATCGGCAGCGCTGGACGCGCTGGAGGTTTTTCAACTCACGGCGCAGGTATACCCCGAAACCTGTGATCAGAGCGTGATCTGGACCAGCTCCGATCCGACGGTGGCTACGGTCGATGCAAACGGCCTTGTGACAGCTGTCGGACGCGGGGCAACGGGGAGCGGCACCGCAACCATCACCGCCACCGCAAGCGCGAGGACGGAAAACGGGAGTGAACTTACAGCCCAGTGTTATATCACCGTCCGCAATGACGGTGAGCGGGTCGACAGCGTGCAGCAGCTTACTTCCGCGCACCCCTACCGGGACGGCGAAAACCGCTTCTGGGAATTCTCCATGAGTGAAGCGAACAATCTGGCGCTTGTGTTTGCGCCGGAGACAGCACTCGGCACCGGTGACTTCCTGGTGCTGGAGTTCGGAGACAATGAACAGATCAGCTTCAGCCCGGACAACATTGCAGACCTTGCCGGACAGACCATCGCCATACCCGGCAACGCGTTCCGGATCTGGCTGATCAGCGACAGTGACGAGAATACCGGCTGGGGATTTCAGGTGACCGACGTTGCGGAAGCGGCAGAAGAAGACCAGCTTGCCCAGGCGCAGAGTTTTGCAGATCCGCTGAAGGACATCAACACACCGCGGCTGATGAGCGGAGATCTTAATGCCGCAAATCAAAACGATGCTGCCGGCGGACAAGCGGGAACAACCGACGATCCGACATCCGGCACGTCCCAGGGCGCACCGGCGGATGCAGGCACCGGGCCTCTTGGCGCGCCGGCAGATGCAGGCACCGGAACCGGTGGGGCTCTCGGCGCACCCGGAGATGAACCGTCAACACCGGCGCCGACTGCCGATGTCAGCCTGGCGCAGAACCAGTATGAACTGGAATCCCTGGATACCGCTGTCATCACCGCAACCATGACCTCGACAGACACGTCCCTTCTGTCCATTGCCTGGGAGACCTCTGACAAAACGGCGGTGGAAATCGTGGATTTCGAGGAAACGGCCAGAGATGATGCGGCCGGAACCGTAACCGGGACATGTACCGTCAAAGCACTGAAGCGAACGGCAGAAGCCCCTGTCACCGTCAAGGCCACGGCGGTCCTGATTTCGGACAATACACCGGTACAGAATACGGAAGGCACCATGGAAGCAGCCGCTTCCTGTACGATTACGGTGATCAATGACGCGGTCATCGTGACGGACTGGACAAAGCTGGAGTCGGAGCATCCGTATAACAGGCCGGTAGACAAGTTCTGGCAGTATACGGATCCCACAGCGACGACGCTGACGGTGACCTTTGACATACAGAGCGCCCTGACCCTGCCGGACACGGTCATCGTCACAGACGGGAAGAAAACCCCGCTCGGTGTTTTTACCGGCAACCTCCTCGTGGGTAATACCGTGACCGTGTATGACAATACCGTACGGATTTATCTGAAGAGCTCGCAGTCGGGAAACGGAGCCTGGGGCTTCAAGGTGAGCAATGTCTATGCCTCCGCGGGGAAGCCCACTTACAGGGTGCGGTACTATGCCAACGGAGGAACCAAAGCGCCCGCGGAACAGACCAAGCAGGAGAATGTCCCGCTGACACTGAGCCTGGAACAGCCGAGCCGTTCCCACTATAACTTTGTGGGCTGGGCAACGGAACGTACATCCGGCCGGGTCGCCTGGTACCCGGGCGATGTATACGAGATCAACGAGGATCTGATCCTCTACGCGGTGTGGGACCGAATCTCAACCTTCAACTCGTCCAACCGAGGAAGCAGCAACAGCACACCATACTACGGACCGACCGGCTCGTCCACACAGGCCCAGTCCTATCCGCGCACGCCCATCAACCTGGAGCGGCCGGAAACGAACTACAACAAGGAAGTGCTGCATATCCGCACGGTGGAGGACCTGATCGCGTTTTCGGAGAACTGCTCCTTGGATACCTGGTCGGATCATCTTCCCGTGGTGCTGGACAACGACCTCTCGCTCTCGGACGTGGATTTCCAGCCGATTCCGCTTTTCAACGGCAGCTTCGACGGACGCGGGCACAGCATTTTTGATGTAAACCTGACCGATCCTCTGGCCCCCTGCGGCTTCTTCCTGGAGACCGGCATGGACGCCATCGTGAAGAACCTTTCGGTGACCGGTGTCGTCGTACCCGGCGGGGACAACAACATGACCGGCGGCCTGGTGGGACTGAACCGGGGCTGTGTCCTGAACTGCTCGTTCAGCGGGACGGTAGCCGGAAAGCTGGAGACCGGCGGTTTGGTCGGCCGCAATGAAGTGACCGGAATTGTCACAGGCAGCCGGAGTACGGCAACCGTGTCCGGACTGAGCCAGATCGGCGGGATCTGCGGCGTGAACTACGGGACGCTGATCTCCTGTGACAGCAGCTGCTATGTCAACACGGAGAGTGTCGACCCGAGCCTTCAGCTTGATGACATTGACACCAGCAGCCTTCTGAATTTCTTCCACAGCCTGACCACAGAGACGGCGGGGATCACCACCGACTCCGGCGGAGTCTGCGGATACAACGAGGGCTTTATCGAATACTGTGTGAGCAGAGAATCGGTAGGCTATTCCAGACTGGGTTATAATGTCGGCGGTGTCGCCGGCCGCAGCAAAGGCTACATCAACGGCTCGCGCAACGAGGGTGCCGTTTACGGCCGGAAAGATGTGGGAGGCATCGTCGGCCAGGCGGAGCCCTATGTCGAGGTCTCTCAGCCGACAAACCTGACCGGCGCGCTCAGCTATCGGATGTACGCGCTGCATCAGTCGATCAACGATGCCATTCATGACGCCGATGTTCTGTCCAGTGACATCTCCGGCCAGCTCAACGGGCTTTCGGGCTTCCTGACCCCGATTGAACAGGCCTTTCGTGAGCTCAGTATCACAGACCCGTCCTCCGTGACGAATCTCCGGACGGTGATTATCGATACGGTCTCGGGAATGGCCGGACAGGTCCAGTCCATGTCAGCCAGCCTTGATGAGGGCTCCGGGGTGCTCCGGCAGGATCTGGAAGCAATCTCAAACAATCTGGACGCACTCTCGGGAAGCGCCCTGCAGACGGTGGATCTGCTGGCATCGTCTCAGAACGAAGATATGATTGTGGACGAGTCAGCCAGCGCGACGGCCGATGCGATTACCCTCGGGAAAATCACGGACTGCCGGAATGTCGGTGAGGTCACCGGTGAGACCAATGTCGGCGGCATCGCCGGCGTGATGGCGCTGGAAAACGCGCTGGATCCGGATCTGGATCTGACCAGTACGGATGCCGTGCTCAGAAAACGCTTTTCTTACCGCAGCGTGGTATCCCGCTCGGTCAATGACGCATCCGTCAACGCCTGGTATGAGTGTGTCGGCGGGATCGTCGGAAAGGCAGATATCGGTTATATCTCGAACTGTGCCGCCTACGGCTCGGCCGGACTGGAGGACGGTGCCTATGCCGGCGGTATTGTCGGACTCTGCTACGGCACGGTACAGAGCTGCGTTTCCCGCTGCAGGCTGAGCGGAACAAAATACGTCGGAGGCATTCTCGGAAACGGCTACACCGCCACCGGAAAGGACGATCAGCCGAGCCAGGTCTCGACAAGCTATTCCCTGGTCGAGATCGAGGGACGGCCGCAGTTCTCCGGTGCGATCTCCGGCGGTGCGGAAGGAGAGTATCAGGAAAACTTCTTTGTTCCGGCGGGCTTTGCCGGTCTCAATAAACTCAGCGTTTATGGAAAGGCGGAGCCGATCCTCTTCTCCGTATTCAACTCCGTTGTGACGCTTCCGGAGGAGAGCAAGATTTTCACCCTCAGCTTTGTCGTGGACGGAGAGACGGTGAAGACGGTCAATTTCGAATACGGCGCATCCTTCGGCAGAGATGTCTTCCCGGAGGTGGAGAGCAGGGACGGGGCCTATGCGGTATGGGACCGTACGGATCTGACCGACCTGCGTTTTGACACGACGGTGACGGCGGAGTACCGCCGCAGCGAGACCGCACTGGGAAGCGAAATGACCCGCGAAAACGGGCGTCCGGCCGTCTATGTCATCGGCCAGTTCCAGGAAGGAGATTCCATCAGCACAGAAGTCCTTCCGGTGGAGGAGCGGGAGATTGACCGCTTCCGGACGGGCTGGCTGCAGACGGCAAAAGAACAGATCCTCTCCATCTTCCACGAGCCGGATTACTCCATCTGTGTGGATGTGAAGGAGAAACTGAAGCTTGAAATCCCCAAGGACGGCCTGGAGAAGCACACCGTCCATTACATGAGCCCGGACGGCGCAACGGCGGACTATCGCCTGTATCTGAAGACGGAAAACGGGTACGAGCGTGTCCGACCGGAGGTTTTCGGAAGTTATTACAGTTTCGAAGCGCCGGGGAATGAGCCGGAGATCGCCCTGGTCTCCACGGTGCAGTCCTGGTGGTTCCTGGCCTATCTGGCCGGATTCCTGCTGCTTCTGATTCTTGTGATCAGGATGATCGTGGCGCTTGTGCGGAAGCTCAAAACAACAGCGCGGAAACCGAAAAACAAGAAAGCAGAGTACAAAGTCCGGACCTGGATCCGGAGCCATCGAAAACTGATCACCATTCTCTGCATTGCTCTGGCGGCAGCGGCTTTGATCGTGATGCTTCTGCTTCAGACCGGCTGGCTTCAGTCGGGCTTTGCGGGGTATCGGCTGCTCAAGACGCTGACCACACAGGAGGCCGATTTCCAGAGTGAGATCCATCTTCAGATGGACGACGAGGAGATCGAATTGTCGAGCACCCTCCAGCAGATCTCGCAGGACGGCAACATGATCATCTGCGCGGATCAGTACGGGATTGACCTGTATATCGCAAACGGCACGCTCTATCTGGAAAACGGAAGAGCTTTCAAGCTCGTGAGCAACCAGATCGATCAGCGGAACCTGCTGCGCCTGGCCCTGAACGCGGTGCGCAAAGGACATGTTGTGCGGGAAAAGGTGGATGACATCGTACGCTACAGTACCGAAATCGACAGCGAGACGGTGGAGCAGATCCTCTCGCTCTATCTCAGTGAAGACTTTGACGCCGTGTTCAGCGGCGATCAGCTCCGTGCCGAGATGGATGTTCAGAACGGAACCCCGACTCAGATCCGCCTGACCGGAGAAGGCAGAACGGAAAACGGTACAAGCTTCCGCTTTGAAGGAAACTTCCGGCCGCAGCCGCTTTCGGAGAGGCCTGTCGTTCCCCAGGCCGTTTTGGATGCGATCGCATCCGGAGGCGAGGGACGCGAATTCATGACGGGAGATATGCTTCGTCTGTTTGCCGCGTGGTTCAAAAACGACCGGGCGGAAACGCTCGATGCGACCATCACGGTAAATGCCGACTGCGGTGTTCTTTCACTGGACGACTCTTACAGCTACTTCCGCCAGAAGGTGGAGGGCAAGGATGTCAGTTGTGTCGGCAGCCGGCTTTTCCGGGTGTATTTCACGAATGAAGCCTCCTGTACCTCGGACGGAAAGGTCCTCAGCACCGCCGAGACAAGACTGCTGGATGCGGCACAGCTGATCCCGCTGATGCGGGAGATGTTCCTGCAGGGCAATTATTCCGTCACAGAGCTGGGCAGCGGCCAGATGTATACCCTGACGGTGGAAGCGGATAAAATCGGCGACATCGTCGAACAGGTTATTCCGGAGCTGAAGGACCTCAACATCAGCTATGAAGACTGCAGCCTGGGCGCCTCCGTCCGGGACGGCAATCTCTATTCCCTGGAGCTCAAGTGCGGCGGCAGTGTCAGGATCGTCACACGCGATGTGGACGCAAGTGCGGACGTATTGATCCGCTTTGTCAGCCCCAGCGACCACGTAATCCCCTCGGCCGTGGTGAAAACACTGCTGCACGCGGACGAAGCCGCCTGAACCGAAACGGCGAGACACACCCAGCCATAAACACGCACCCCTGAGGCGGGAGAAAAGCGACAAGCTCTCATCCCGTTTCAGGGGTTTTCTCTTTCTTGACAAGAACCGAAATCTTCAGTATACTTTAGCAAGCTATCATGCTAAAGCGAGCGGGCGGGAGGTGAAGCGCGTGGAGAAGCCGGAGAAAACTGCGGAGCGGAAGGCACAGGAACTGATGGCGGAGACCGATTCGGACAGCCGGACCAGAGTGTACAGCGGGTTCATGGATGATGCCGTCACGGTGATCCTGGCGGGCTTTGCCGTGTTTCAGCTCTGGGCGAATCTGACGGGAAGTCTCGGCGCCGTCAAACTGCGCGCCGCGCACATCATGATTCTGCTCCCGCTGACCTTTCTGCTCTACCCGACCTGGAAAACGGAACGGAGAAAGCGGCGCTTTCCTCCGGCCTGGGACGTACTGCTGTGCGTCGCGGCGGTCTTCTGCTTTGCATATATCCTGCGGCGCTATGACGCGCTGGCGAAGACGGGACGGCTGAACGACACGGATGTGCGGGTGGGAATCGTCTGTCTTCTTGTCTGCTTTGAGGCGGCAAGACGGACCAGCGGGAACCTTGCCGCCATTGCGCTGGTGTTTCTGTCTTACTTTGCGCTGTGGGGACGCTTTGTCCCGGGGACCTTCGGCACGGCGGCCTTCACGCTGAAGCGGGTGATCAAGTCGCTGGTCTGGGATACGATCGGGATTCTCGGCACCGGGAGCGGCGTCTCGGCGACGTATATTTTCATCTTTATCCTGTTCGGGTCGTTTCTGAAGTACAGCGGCTTTTCCCAGTTCATCAACGACATTTCCCTGACCCTGGTGGGACGCTCGCCCGGAGGACCGGCAAAGGTCTCGGTGATCGCATCGGCCCTGATGGGGATGATCAACGGTTCCGCCATCGCAAACGTCGCCACGACCGGGACCATCACCATTCCGCTGATGAAGAAGACCGGGTACAGAAAGGAATTTGCCGGAGCGGTGGAGGCGGTGGCCTCCACCGGCGGCCAGTTCACCCCGCCGATCATGGGCGCGGTGGGTTTTGTCATGGCGGAGTTCATGTCCGTGAGCTATACGAAGGTCATGCTGGCTGCGGCGATCCCCGCGTTTCTCTATTATCTCAGCCTGCTCTGGTCGGTGCATCTGGAGGCAAAGCGCCTCGGCCTCTCCGGACTGGCCCCGGAGAACATCCCGAAGGCGGCTGTCGTTCTGAAGGCACGAGGGCACCTGCTTCTGCCGCTGATTTTGCTGCTTTGGATGATGTTTGCAGGGTACACGCCCCTGTATGCCGCGATTCTGGCGCTCTTTGTCACGGTCCCGGTCTCCTGGCTCCGGAAGGAGACGCGCATGACGCCGCGGATCATCCTTCAGGCAGTGGTGGAAGGCGCGCGCGGCGCGATCGGCGTCGGCGTGAGCTGCGTCATTATCGGCGTGATTATCGGCTCGGTGAACATGACGGGGCTGGGGGTCAACTTCGGAAACCTGATCCTGAAGGTCGTGGGAGAAGGCCAGCTGTTTCTTGGCGGCCTGATGGTGATGCTTATGTCGATCATCCTCGGGATGGGGGTTCCCGGGGTAGCCGCCTACGTAATCGTCTATGCCGTGGCGGTCCCGGTCCTGCGGGGGGTAGGTGCGACCGAAATGGCGGCGAACATGTTCTGCCTGATTTATGCCTGCCTCAGCAACATTACGCCCCCTGTTGCCATGAGCTCGTATGTGGCAAGCGGGATTGCCGACAGTGATATGACCAAAACCAGCCTCATCGCCATCAAGCTGGGGATCGCGGGATTTATCGTTCCCTTCTTTTTCCTTGATAATCCGGTGCTGCTCTACGGAAGCACGGAGGGCGTCGCGGCGGGAACAACGGCCTATGCGTTCCTCACGGCCTGCGTCGGGGTTCTGGCGCTGGCATCCGGGCTGGCAGGTCTGCCCATCGGAGAAGAGAGGGGCAGCGTACGGGCCCTGCGGCTCTTCTGCCGGGCGCTGCTGGTGACAGCGGGGATTCTGTTCGTGAGTCCGAGCCTTACAACGGATGCGGCGGCAGCCGGCCTGATCGTGCTGGAGGTTCTGCTGGAAAAAGCGTTTCTGCACAGGGCGGCGCCGGCATCACCGGCCTGAAAAAGGATGAAACGCCGAGGGCGTCGATTCATATCCCATCATTCAGAAGAAAGGAAGAAAAACAAGATGAAAAAAATATTCGCCCTGGTTCTGTGTGCGGTGCTGCTGTGCGCGGCGATCCCCGCAAGCGCGAGCGCGGCCACGGATATCAACTTTGTTACGGCCGGTACGTCCGGAACCTTCTATGCCATCAGCGTGGAGGTGGCAAAGCTCTGGAACGAGAACATTGAGGGGATGCGTGCGGTGGCGACGCCCTCCGGCGGCGGTGTCGACAACCTGAACCAGGCCAAGGACGGTGAGGCACAGATCGGCATTGCGAATGCGAATCTTGTCTATCAGTCCATGATGGGCACGGATGCCTTTGAGGATGATGCAAACCCGGATATCAAAATCTTCGCCGGACTGTATTATAACCCGAATCAGGTGGTTGTGACCGATGCCAGCGGCATCGAGACCATTGCCGATCTCAAAGGAGCGCACTTCTCCGTCGGTGCGGCAGGCTCCACCACCATCGACGAGGCGGTCCACCATCTGGCGACAGCGGATCTGACGCTGGACGATATGAAGACGGAGTATATGGACGTCGCTTCTTCGGCCGACGCCATCCAGAACAAGCAGCTGGACGGCGCCTGGATTATGGCGGGCGCGCCCAATGCCGGTGTGACCCAGATCCTGACCGGCAGCGACGCGCACTTGCTGGCGATCCCGGAGGAGACCGTGGAAGCGCTGCAGAAGGACTATCCCTGGTACGCCGATTACAAGATTCCCGCCGGAACCTATGTCGGGCAGGAGGATGACGTCCCCACCTCGGCGGTGAAGCTGACGCTTTTCCTCACCGCGGATGTAGATGAGGAGACCGCGTATCAGATGGTAAAGGTCTTCTGGGAAAACTGGGACAGCCTTACGGAGAACTTCGCCGCATTGAAAGCGGCCGATCCGGAAAAGGCCTGTGAAGATCTGGCCGGTGTGCCGCTGCATCCGGGCGTCGAGCGCTACTATCGCGAGATCGGTCTCATCGAGTGAGCGCCTGCGGCGGCAGAGCGCAGATTCACACCTGAAAGTTGTGATGGTTGCACAAAAGTAAAACCTAAATTTTGTGCAAGTTGCACATTGCGTTTCTCCCTTTTTTGGATATAATGCGCATCGTCGTTAGACAAGAAAGAAGGAAAAACAATGAGCAACAAAACCAACAGAACATTCAAGCAGATCCTCCATGACTTTTTTGAAGACGGCGTGTACGCATTTGCAATGTGCTATGCCAAGGGCAATCTCGAGTCCATCAGAATGTTTGAGGAAAAGCTTCGCTGAGACGGAGCGCCACAACAGAAACTTACAGTCCGCAGAACACGGAAAAGCCTCCGTGTCTGCGGGCTTTTTCTTTCTGCAGCACGGGCGGATTCACATAGGCCGCGGAGAAAAAACTTGACAAGCAGGGGATCCTGTGCTATGCTCTGTTCATAGGTTAGATCAAGTTAACTCATAAGCGCTCACGGAAGAGCGCTTATGAAAACGGCAAGAGTTAGGAATAACTAATTCTTCCTGCGGAAAGGAGATCCCCATGAGCGTCGTGATCGTGGGCGGCAATGAATGTATGGAGCGCCGCTATAAGGAACTGTGTGAAAACTACCAATGTCAGGCGAAGGTCTTCACCAAGCCCCGCGGGGGACTGCGGGACAAGGTCGGCAGCCCGGACCTGATGATCTTCTTCACGGATACGATGTCCCACAAGATGCTTCACGGCGCGATGAGCGAGCTGAAGGGGCAGGACACCATCATCGAGCACTGCAGGACCAGCTCCCTGTCGGCGCTCCGGACGGTGCTGGAGAAGCACGCGACAGCCTGAAAACGATATCGGACGAAATGTTTGTACGCTGCTGCGCACCGACGCTGGCCGGGCTCAAGACCGGCAGCATGTTCAGCTGCGAATATTCCGGCAGGGAAGAGATGACCGATGAGCTGCGCAGACTGAACCGTGATCTGGCTCCCGGCGGTATGTGCCTCGTGCCGCTGCGCTTTCATGACGGAAAAGCGCTGCTTTATCTCTTTCGTCCGGATTCGCTGCAGCGGGATATGAAAAACCGCGCGGCAAGAGAGATTCTGGATGCGGCGGGATACTCCGGACTGCGGTATCAGCAGTGTATCCGCCGGCTCATTTGCAGGATCGGGGCGGGGAAGGAGTTTCCCCATGAGATCGGCCTGTTTCTGAGTTACCCGCCGGAAGATGTCAGGGGCTTCATCGAGAATCACGCGCAGAACTATAAGTTCATCGGGTATTGGAAGGTCTACGGCGATGAGGAAAAGGCACGCCGTACCTTTGAAAAATACAAAAAATGTACAGATTCGTACTGCAGGAGCGTCAGAGCCGGTCACAAGCTGGCAGAGCTTGCAGTGGCGGTCTGACAAAAAGAAAGGAAGTAGACACAGATGAAAAAGGTAGCAGTTGTATTCTGGAGCGGCACGGGCAACACCGCGGCGATGGCCGACGCGGTGGCAAAGGGCGCGCAGGCAGCGGGAGCCGATGTGACGAAGTTTGAAGCTTCGAGCTTCAGCGCGGGCGACGTGGACAAGTTCGACGCAATCGCATTCGGATGCCCGGCCATGGGCAGCGAGCAGCTGGAAGACAGCGAATTTGAACCGATGTTCGACTCTGTCAAGGGAAGCCTCTCCGGCAAGAGCATCGCCCTCTTCGGCTCCTACGGCTGGGGTGACGGCGAATGGATGCGCAACTGGGAAGACGACTGCAAGGCGGCAGGCGCGGCTCTGGCCTGCGACAGTGTGACGGCCAACGATGCGCCGGATGATGCGGCAGTGGAAGCCTGCAAGGCGCTGGGAGCGGCACTGGCATAAAGCAAACGACTTCTCTTTAAGCGGAAACAAGGCCGATCATACCGATCGGAATACGCAAAAACAGAGGCCGCCGGCTCCGGAACGGAGCCGACGGCCTCTGTTGCTGTTCTATACGGGCTGATTATCAGCCCGCCGGATGATCAAAGAAGATTTGTCATGCTGCGGATGCTCAGCAGCAGGGTGGAACCGTTGTGAAGCATGGCTGAGGTACCCGGCGGCATCAGGCCGACGGCGCCGAGACCGATGAGGCTGCCGTTGAAGCCCATCACAAAGCGATAGTTGTGCTGGATCCGGCGCATGAGCGCGTCGGAAAGCTGCTTCAGGAAGATGAGCTCGGTCAGGTCCTCGGCTGCGATGGTGATGTCCGCGACCTCCCGGGCGATCATGGCGCCGCTTCCGATGGCGATGCCGACATCGGCCAGGGACAGCGCCGGGGCGTCGTTGATGCCGTCGCCGATCATGATGACCGTATGGCCGAGGGCCTGTTCGGAACGGATATAGTCCGACTTGTCCTCGGGCAGAACCTCTGCACGGAAGTCGTCCACACCGACCTCCTGGGCAATGGCCTCTGCCGTACGGCGGCTGTCGCCGGTGAGCATGACGCACTTTTCAATCCCCACCTCGTGCAGGCGCCGGACCACGTCACGGGCTTCCGGACGCAGAGGATCGGAGATGCAGATCACCCCGGAGAGTACACCGCCGATGGCGAGATAAAGACAGGAATATTTCGCCGGGATCTCTTCGAAGGCTTTCCGGTCCTGTTTTCGGATCCTGGTCCCTTCGTCCTCAAAGACAAAGTGATAGCTGCCGATGATGGCGCGCCGGCGGCCGATCTTGGTGGCGATGCCATGGGCGACGAGATACTCCACCTCACTGTGCATCTCTTCATGGTCGAGGCCTTTCTCACGGGCAGCGCGTACCACCGCATTTGCCATGGAATGGGGGAAATGCTCCTCCATGCAGGCGGCGACACGAAGCATCTCGTCCGCGTCCTGACCGTTGAAGGGAATAACGTCCACCACGGTGGGGCAGGCATTGGTCAGGGTCCCGGTCTTGTCGAAGATCACGGTGGTCGCGTCGGCAACCTTTTCCATAAACTTTCCGCCCTTGACCGTGATGTGATAGCGGCTGGCTTCGCGCATGGCGGAGAGAACGCTCAGGGGCATCGAGAGCTTCAGGGCGCAGGAAAAGTCCACCATCAGTACCGATACCGCTCTGGTGGCGTTGCGTGTCAGGAGATAGGTCAGCGCGCTGAGGCCGAGGCACCAGGGAACCAGCCTGTCCGCCAGATGCGCCGCCCGGCTTTCCACACCGGATTTCAGCTTCTCGGAATCCTCGATCATACGTACGATCTGGTCATACTTGTTGCTGCCGGCGGCTTTGGTCACACGGATGGTGCAGCTGCCTTCCTCGAGGACGGTGCCGGCATAAACCGATTTGCCGGGCCCTTTGGGTACGGGAACCGATTCTCCGGTCAGGGAGGACTGGTTCACCATGCAGTCTCCTTCCAGAATAACACCGTCCAGAGGGATCAGGTTTCCGGTCTCCACGAGAATCCGGTCATCGGCCTGTACCTGACGGATGGGGACAAGGACCTTGGTTCCGTCGCCGGAGAGCATCCAGACCTGGTCCACATTCAGGGCCATGGCTTCGGCAAGGTCATTCACCGACTTCTTGTGCGTCCATTCGTCAATGAGTTCCCCGACGCCAAGCAGGAAGGTCACCTGGCTTGCGGTCCCGTGATCACCGCGCAGAAGGCTGACGCCGATGGAGACGGCGTCCAGAACCTCAACATCAAGACGCCCGTGCAGGAGACAGCAGAGCCCGCGCCAGAGCCGCGGCAGCGCCTTGATGACGGCAAGAACCCGGCGAACTTCCACGGGCAGAAACAGCCTTCTCACCGCACGGAAGACAAACTTGCGGGCCATGCGGTCTTCATACTCATGCTGAATGGCGCGCGCGGAGCTGTGCGGAACCGGCAGCTCCGGCACCCGGTCGTAATCAAACGCAGAAAGAGCCCGGAGAATGCTTTCGCGTTCCGGACTCTTTTCGGCCACGTGAGAAGAATCAAAGCGATAGCGGATCACCGCATCCGCCGTTCTCTCATAGACTTTGACTTCGATGACGCCGGAGATGCCCTTCAGATACGCCTCGAGTCTGTCGGCTTCCGACAGCGACATGCTGCACTGCCGCATATGCACACGCAGACGCCCGGGGCGCTCATGCAGGATTCGGCAATTCATCCATCAGACTCCTTCCGCCTCCGCAAGCAGGGCTTTCGCATCGGCGATCTCCCGTGCCCGGTCTTCTTCGGCCCGCTTCTCGTTGATGGCTTTTGCATCGGCGGCGATGTCGTCACAGTTCTCCTTGATGCAGGTGGCGGTCTTTACCACGTCATCCACACAGCGCAGCGTCGCGGCAGTCACCTGGGTATAAAGCTTCTTTGCATCCTGGCTGCTCAGGAGCTTTACCCCTGCCGTGCCAGCCAGGAATCCGTATGCAAGCATTCTCACAGTATGCCAACTCATAATGATCGTTCTCTCTTTCCCGGGACAAGGCCCGTATGATCTGTTATTGTTTGATCATACTACTTATATTTAGCAATGTCAATCAGACGGCGGAGATAACACCTGTTATAGTTTTGATCCTGGCGCCTGATGCCGTTTTTTCCGGAGAATCGGGAAATCTCCCGGGGAGAATGTGCGAAAAATACTTGACAAGAGCTGAAAGAGCGAATATAATTCCCACAGTTCCGAATTAAAGGAATCTAATTTTTGGCACAACGTTAAAGAAAGCTAATTATTATAAAACTCCTTTAACTTCGCGGAACATCGAAAACGCATGGGAGACGCCGAAAACCGGGTCGACTGTGCGGTTTGTATTTTAACGGTATGTTAGATTCTTCTAACATTATCTCAGGCTGGAGAGAACTCGTTTCACGGCGAGTTCTGAGCTCGAAAACAGCCGGAAAGAAAGAAGGACAGCAATGAACCTGATGAAAAGAAGTTTCAGTGTCATGCTGATGCTTGTGCTGCTGGTCTCCGTGTTCACGGGTATGACCGCCTTCGCGGAGGACAGCGCGTCAACCCGCTGGGCGGATGCGGCGGATGAGATTGACAAGTACCTCGATGCCGCGTTTGAAAGCTATCTGGACGGAGACGCAAAGACAGCCTACGACAACGTCAGCAATGCATACTTCCGCGTTTATGAGACGACCGGTTTCGAGCGGCAGACCATGAGCTATGTCTCCGGCAACCGCAAGAACGCGGTGGAGATGCAGTTTTCCACCTGCAAGGCGGCCGTGAAGAAAGACAACACCGACCTGGAGACCAAGGTCAAGGTCCGCTCGGCCCTGACCAAGCTCAAGAGCATGATCCGCGAGGACGGAAACAAGCTCGCGGCGCTGCAGGGCGGGGTACAGAGTGAAATGAAGTATTATCTGCGCGGCGAACTTGTCGCCTCGGATCCGTATGCGGATTTCTCCGCCGATCCCAATGCCGCCGCAAAGTACGAAAACTGGTATGAAGCGGCAACCCTGGTCAAGGAACTGCTGGATACGGCCTATATGGGCTATCTGGACAAGGACTTTGCGGCGGCCGAGGACAACATCAACACCGCCTATTACACGGTGTATGAGGAATCCGGCCTGAACCACGCGATCTATACGGACCTGTCCCTGAAGGACCGTCAGAAGATGGACGGACACTTCACCACACTGCACAGCCTGGTTGATTCCGCGTCGGAAAAGTATCAGAAGAACAAGTACCGCACCAGCACGGACAGTGCGAAGAACGACATCCTGAAGATGGCCAAAGCGCTGGACACCAAGGAAGAGGAAGCAACGGCGGCCGAAGCCGCCGCAGCGGCGGAAGCGATGGCAGCGGAGGCGGAAGCGGAGCCCGAGAAGCAGAGCGATCCGCGGCTGCTGACCTTCCTTGCGGCCTTCGGCATCATCGTGCGTGAAGGCCTGGAAGCGATCCTGGTCATTGCCGGCATGATCGCATACCTGGTCAAGAGCGGGAATCAGAAGACCCTGCGCAACGTCTACATCGGGTCGGTACTCGGTATCATCGCGAGCTTCATCGCGGCCTGGCTGCTGTCCTACCTCAAGCGCGTGTGGACGGGAGCCGGACAGAGCCAGGAGGTCATCGAAGGCATTACGGCCCTGATCGCGGTCTGCGTACTGTTCTACGTGAGCAACTGGATGATCTCGAAATCCGAAGCGGCATCCTGGAGCCGCTACATCGATGACAAGGTGCACTCCTCCGTGGAGACCGGCAGCAGCTTTGCCCTGGCCTTTACCGCGTTCCTCAGCGTTTTCCGCGAGGGCGCCGAAGTGGTGCTCTTCTATCAGCCCATGCTCTCCGAAGGCAATCCGGGTATGGTCTGGGCAGGCTTCGGCGCGGGCTGCGTCCTGCTGGTGTTTATCTACCTCGCCATTACGAAGCTCTCCATCCGTCTGCCGATCAAGGTCTTCTTTACCGCGACCAGCATCCTGATGGCGGTGATGTGCGTCAGCTTCCTGGGCAGCGGCATCAAGGAGCTGGCCGAAGGAAATGTCTTCGACCTGAGCCTGAACGTGCCGGGCGTCCCCGAGAACGACGTCATTCAGATCTTCGGCATCTATCCCTGGCTTGAGACCCTGGTCCCGCAGCTGATCCTCTCGATCATCCTGCTGGTGACCTTCCTGGTCGCTCACTACCGCGGCAAGATGGACGCGCTGCGTGCCGAGCTTACCGCAAAATACGAAGGCGCAAAAGCCTGAATAAATTTGCTGTTCCGGGCGGTGTTCCCCCGCGGTATGCCGCCCCGGCAATAGAACCACCCGGAAGGGGTAAAGTAAAATGAATTATTGGAGGATCTTCTAATGAAAAAGCTTCTTGCAGTTCTGCTGGCTGTCATGATGGTTCTCAGCGTCGGCGTTGTTGCCTTTGCTGAGGATGAGGCCGGTTTCGATGAGTTCGAACTGGGTAAGGAAGGCGAACAGGAAGTCGGATTCATGACCATGAGCATGGTCTATTTCCAGCCTGTTGACATGGCTCCGGTTGAGAGCGCAACCCCGAAAGAGGGCTCCGACCTGCACATCGAGGTTGACCTTACCGCCAACGAGAACCCGTACAGCTTCCCCGTGGACGGCTGGGTTCCCTACCTCACCATCGACTACGTGATCTATGACCATGCCACCGGTGAGAAAGTCACCGACGGTTCCATGATGCCGATGGCCGCTTCCGACGGCCCGCACTACGGCAACAACATCGCCCTCAAGGACGGCCTGTATGATATCACCATCTCCGTCAAGAACCCGGGCGAGAACGGCTATCTGCTGCATGTTGACGACGAGACCGGCGTTGAGGCCGACGAGTTCTGGACCGAGCCCCTGACCGCAACCTGGACCGAGTGGGAGTTTGTCAAGCAGTGGTAATTGCTGCGGCAATCCCTGACATCACAAAAGCTTAAAGCTTCACTGCTGACATGCAATACGCGGGGTATTGCATGTCAGCAGTAAGCGCGTTTATAAGTCGTATCTGGAGGCATGGTTTTATGCTGAAATATCTCTGGATGGTGACCCAGGATCTGTTTCTGCCGGTTACCTTCGCATCACTGATGCATGCAGTGCTCGTGAGACAGTTCGGGAAGAAAGGACGCTCGTTCCATAAGGCAGGCATTATCCTGGGCGATCTCGCGTCACTGGCGCTTGCCTATTACAAAAATACATCGAACCTCATCATTTCTAGCCACTGGAACCATGTGATCTATGCGGTCATCATGGGTTTCACCCTTGCCTTTGTTCTGCTTCTGATGATTTTCGGCAGGAAAAAACCGGAAGCAGAGCGCTTCGGGTTTGGCGAAGGCCTGCTGTGCCTTGCGGGCGCAGGACTCTCTGCGAGCTGGACCTTCTTCAAACTGCCCGGTGTCATGGGCTATCCGTTCAACTTCAATACCATGGGCAACGGTTACTGGTCCTGGTATTATATGCAGCGTCTGATCGGCTGGGCGCTTGCACTGGTTATCTTGGTGATTTATGCGCATCTGCTCTATGAATGCGCATTGCAGATAAAAAAAGCCGCACTTTCCAGACTGGTTCTGGTGCTCGGCACTCTTTGGAACGCCTTCTACTGCTTCTGCTATTTCTTCGTACCCTTTGTCAGCCGTGCCAAGTGGCTGAACTGGCCCATCCGTTACTCGGCGGAGGAATACGGCTGGATCCGGCAGCTGACGCAGTTCGGATCCAAATATTCCATGCTCTTTCTCTGGACGGTGGATGTACTGGTGCTGATCCTGGCGGCGGCGTTTTTTGCCGAGAACACAAAGGTCACGGATCCCTACGAAAACCCCGCGCAGCATCGGAAACTGCGCGCGCGCAACCGGCGGCACAGAAGGCTTGCCGCGGCGACAGGGATCTTCCTTGCAGTGGCGATTGTAATTCTGGGCCCGGTCAAAGAATACGACACCCGTGTGATCGAGCTCTCGCCTCCCGAGACGTACAGCGTCGAGGGCGAAGAGATCCTGGTGCCGATGGAGAGCGTCTCGGACGGACATCTGCACCGCTTCGAATACCAGACCGAAAACAAGGTCAGTGTCCGATGGATCGTGGTGAAAAAACCCGGTTCGGCCAGCTTCGGCACGGGGCTGGATGCCTGCGAAGTGTGCGGCAATGCCGGATACTTTGAACGTAACGGCCAGGTGGTCTGCCGCCGCTGTGACGTTGTCATGAACATCAACACCATCGGCTTCAAGGGCGGATGCAATCCCATTCCGCTCAGTTACGAGGTGCGTGACGGAAACCTTGTGTTCCGGCTTGCGGATATTCTCGCCGGCGAGCGGGAGTTCCGGTAAAGGAGGTCTGAGAACAGATGCTTTTCAAAATGATACGCGGCGTGCTGTTCCATCAGAGGGGAAAGATGCTGCTGATCGCGTTTACGATCGCACTGGGCGCATCCTTGGCCACAGGCATGCTGAACGTCATGATGGACGTCGGAGACAAGGTCAATCAGGAACTGAAAACCTACGGAGCCAACATCACGGTCAAGCCGAAGGACTCGTCCCTGCTGTCGGATATCTACAACCTGGAAGAGGGAGAGGAGGAACTGAATGCCTCTTATCTGGAAGAGAGCGATCTCGGAAAGCTGAAAACCATCTTCTGGGCCTTCAATATCGTGGACTTCACCCCCTTCCTGGACACGAACGTGACTCTTCCGGACGGAAGCAGCGCCAAGATGATCGGGACCTGGTTCAACCACCATCTCTCTCTTCCGACGGGCGAGGAGCTGGACGCCGGCGTGGTCAGCATGCGTTCCTGGTGGGATGTGACGGAAGGCAAGTGGCTTGACGAAAAGGACGGGAATGTCCTGAATGAGATCATGGTCGGTACTGCGCTGGCCCAGCAGCAGGGCTGGAAGACCGGCGACAGGGTAACGCTGACGACAGCCCGGGGCAGCAAAGAAGTCGAGGTTGCGGGGATTTACGATGCCGGCGGTGATGAGGACGCCCAGATCTTCGCAGCGCTGGACCTGGTGCAGGAGCTGACGGGCCGGGAAGACAAAGTGGCCTCCATCGAGGTCTCGGCCATCACCACCCCGGACAACGACCTCGCACGACGCGCGGCCAAGAATCCTCAGGCGCTCAGCAGCCGGGATTATGAGACCTGGTACTGCACGGCGTATGTCAGCGCCATCTGCTATCAGATTCAGGAAGCGATCCCCAACTGTGTCGCCTCTGCGGTACGCCAGGTGGCGGAGAGCGAGGGTGCCATCCTTGAAAAGACTCAGCTGCTGATGATCCTGATCACGGCGCTGAGTCTGGTGGGTTCCGCGCTCGGCATCTCCAACCTTGTCACGGCCAGCGTGATGGAACGCGCCCAGGAGATCGGCCTGCTGAAGGCCATCGGGGCAAAGGACCGCTCCATCACCGGTGTCATTATTGTCGAAATCCTGATCACGGCGCTGATCGGCGGTGTGATCGGCTATTTTATGGGCTTCGGCTTCGCTCAGCTGATCGGACACAGCGTGTTCGGCTCCGCAGTGGAGATGAAGCTGAAGGTCATTCCCCTTGTCGCGGCCCTGATTGCATTGGTTACCATGGCGGGAAGCTTTCCGGCGATCCGCACGGTGCTGCGCCTCCGCCCGGCGGA
Source organism: Oscillospiraceae bacterium (assembly GCA_017627975.1). The sequence goes on along the minus strand of JAGAFT010000110.1, from coordinate 8,665 downwards.
AGTGCTGCACGGCGGTCACTGAGAAAGGAGGAACGGCTTGATGTCAAAGAGAAAAATGTTCCTGCGGATGATTACCGCCTCCCTCCTGAGACGCCGCTCCCGAATGCTGATCGCACTGCTCTCGATCGCCATCGGAGCAACGATCCTCTCCGGGCTTGTGACCATCTACTATGACGTGCCCCGGCAGATGGGTGCACAGTTCCGCTCCTACGGAGCAAACATGATTCTTGTGGCGAAAGAGGGAGAGAGCCTCACCACCGATACGCTGCAGGATGCGCTCGGCGCCATCCCGGAGGATCAGCTGGTGGGCGCGACCCCCTATCGTTATGTTCGTCTTGATATGACCAGCCGGCAGCAGTCCTTCACGACGGCCGGAACCGACTTCACCGAGGTTCAGAAAACCAGTCCCTATTTCAGCGTGGAAGGGGAGTATCCGCAGGCGGAAAATGAGATCCTCCTCGGAAAGGAAATCGCCGATACGATCGGGGCAAAAGTGGGCAGCTATGTCCAGCTGACCTGGCGGCCGGTGGTGACCGCCCATGAAAACGCCTCCGACGACTGGGTGCCGAACGCCAGACTCAGCGGCAGCGCCGAGGGCTTCAATGCCGGAATCGTGGTGGTGGAAGCCACCCTCGACGAGGAAGGAAAGATTGCCTCACTGGATATCGATGCCTCTTCCCAGACCCCGGAGATCGGCGGCCAGGTAGAGACGGACCGGAACTTCATCTCCCGCTTCATCGGGCAGACACTTCCGGTGAGCCTGGGGGAAGACGTGGATGCCGTCTCCGGTGCGACAATCAGTTCTCAGGCGGTGGTGGATGCTCTGAACAATGCCCGCAGCACGGAAAAGGGCAGTGCTGCGGCGGAGCGCTCCGGTTACTTTAACGTCACGGGGATCCTGGTCACCGGCGGCGAGGAAGAGTCCTATATTTACATGAATCTGGAGGATCTGGAAGGCCTCACCAATGACAAGCTGCTGGATGTGGCGGAGCTCAGCGTCTCGGCCAACGCCGAACAGCTGGAGGAATACGTCAAGGCCATCGACGGGTCTGACGCCGGTATCACGGCGCGGCTTGTCAAGCGTGTGACCCGCTCGGAGACCGCCGTCCTCGGCAAACTTCAGGCGCTGGTCTTCTTGGTAACGGTGGTGGTGCTGCTGCTGACGATGATCTGCGTGTCGACCACGATGATGGCGGCGGTGTCGGAGCGCCGGCGTGAAATCGGCCTTCGCAAAGCACTTGGCGCGCCGGACAATTCCATCCGGGCGGAATTTCTTGGCGAGGGCATGTTCCTCGGCGGCCTCGGCGGCCTGCTTGGCGGCCTGCTGGGCTTTGTGTTCGCCCAGGTGGTCAGCGTGAACGTGTTCGGCTCGTCCATCACGTTTCAGCCGCTGCTTCTGCCGATTACGCTGCTGGTCTCCACGCTGATCGCGGCGCTTTCGTGCCTGCTGCCCATCAAGCGCGCGGTTGCCATTGATCCGGCCCTGGTGCTCAAGGGTGAATAAGTTTGAGGAGGAAAAGGCAATGAGTCTTCTGGAATTGAAAGGTGTTTCCAAAATATACGGCGAACTGAAGGCGCTTGACAACGTGAACATCCATGTGGACAAGGGAGAATGGGTGGCGATCATGGGTCCTTCGGGCTCCGGCAAGAGTACCATGATGAACATCATCGGCTGCATGGACAAACCGAGCAGCGGCGAAGTGCTCCTTGACGGCGTGGACATCTCCAAAGAGAGCAGCAAGGCCCTGACGGATATCCGCCGGGACAAGATCGGTCTTGTGTTCCAGCAGTTCCACATGGTCAATTATCTCACGGCGGTGGAGAACGTGATGGTGAGTCAGTATTACCACTCCATGCCGGACGAGGAAGAGGCCCTGGAGGCCCTGGGCCGCGTCGGACTGAGGGAGAGAGCCAGGCACCTCCCAAGTCAGCTCTCCGGCGGCGAGCAGCAGCGCGTCTGTGTGGCGCGGGCGCTGATCAACCACCCGGAGCTGATCCTGGCGGACGAGCCCACCGGAAACCTGGATGAGGCCAACGAGAACATCGTGCTGGACCTCTTCCGCCAGCTCCATGACGAGGGGACGACCCTGATTGTCGTTACCCATGACCCCGAGGTCGCCGAGGCGGCACAGCGCACCATTGTGCTGGAGCACGGACGTGTGGCGCGGGAAGTCATCAACGAAAACTTCGGAAAGTAAGGAAACGGGGCATCCGATATGAAACAATTCTCTCCGGGCGCGGCAGCTGCGCTGCTGCTGTCTGTCGTGATTGCCGTCGGAAGCGTCAGCTTCCTCGGCCCCTGTGTCCATGAGGACGGGAGCTTCGGCGCCTGCCATTGGGCGGGACAGGCGATGCTGGGCATCGGCCTGCTCCTTGCAGTGCTGAGCCTTGCGGCCCTGCTGGTCAAAGACGGAAGGCTGCGGGCGGGGATCCTCTTCGCCGCCGCCGCGGCCGCGGTGCTGGGGCTCTTTGTCCCCGGAACCCTGATCCGGCTGTGCGGCATGGCGACGATGCGCTGCCGCTCGGTGATGCGGCCGGCCATGATGCTGCTCTGCGCGCTTACGGCGGGCTCCTGCCTGCTGGGTGGGATTGCGGCGTACAGAAAGGCCGGAAGCAAAACATGAAGCGCGGAAGTCTTGCAATAAAAAACCTGCTGAGAAAACCCAGCCGCACCGCCGCCCTGGTGATCCTGACGGCGCTGCTGGCGCTGTCGGTGTTCGGCGGCTCGGTGGTGGTGGGATCTCTTCGGCAGGGCCTTAATAGCCTGGAATCCAGGCTGGGAGCGGATATCATCGTGGTGCCGTCCTCGGCCCAGTCCAAGGTAAGCTTTCAGAACATGCTGCTTCAGGGCACGACCGGCGCATTCTATATGGACGGAGAGAATCTGGAACGGGTGCGCGAGGTGGAAGGCGTGGAGCTTGCCGCGCCGCAGGTGTTTCTGGCTTCCCTGAAGGCGGACTGCTGCTCGGTGAAGATTCAGGTCATCGGCTTTGATCCGGAGACAGACTTTTTTGTACGGCCCTGGATTGAGCAGAGCTATACCCGGGAACTCGGCGACCTGGACGTGGTGGTGGGCTGCAAGGTGGAAGCCGAGGTCGGTGAGATCCTCCGCATCTATGACGAACGCTGCAAAGTGGTGGGACGGCTCGCGCCGACCGGAACCGGCCTGGACACCGCGGTTTACTGTAACCTGAGCACCATGAAAACCCTTCTGGCCGCGGCGGAGGAAAAGGGCGTGTCCCACAAAGTCAGCAGCGACGAGTCTGACGACCAGATCTCCGCAATCTATGTCAAGGTAAAAGACGGCTATGACATCGGCCAGGTCAACAGCAAAATCCAGGGCCACACCAGAAAGTGCAGCGCGGTCCGGACGAAAAGCATGCTGACGGATGTGTCCGACAGTCTGTCTGCGATCTCGGGCACGGTGGCGACGCTGATCGGGGCCATCTGGCTGCTGGCCCTGGTGATCCTGGTGGTGGCATTTGTGATGATCGCCAATGAGCGGAAAAGGGAATTTGCGGTGCTGCGTCTGCTGGGCACCTCGCGGGCGATGCTGGGAGGCATGGTCCTGAAGGAATCGGCCCTGTGCAGCCTGGCGGGCGGCATCCTGGGCGTTGTGGCGGCCTCCATGCTGGTTTTCCCGTTTACGACACTGATCGAAACAAGCCTCGGACTTCCGTACCTGAGGCCATCCACCGGGACAATCCTTGTGCTTGCGCTGACGTCTCTGGCGGCGACGGTGCTTGTGGGCTCCCTGGCATCCTCCTGGGCCTCGTTCCGGTTGAGCCGGGTGGATCCGGGTACGGTACTGCGGGAGGGAAACTGAGATGATCTTATCGGCTGAACAGATCAGCAAGCGGTATTTCCGCAAATCCGGCGAAGCCAATCATTTCTATGCCGTAAAGCCCCTGAGCATGACCCTGAATCCCGGAACCGTGACGGTTTTGTGCGGAAGAAGCGGCTCGGGGAAGACGACGCTGCTGCACATGCTCTCCGGCCTGCTGACGCCGACGGAGGGGAAGGTGCTTCTGGGGCAGACAGACCTCTACAGTCTGTCGGACCGGGAGCTTTCAAAGCTGCGCAACGCCTCCATCGGCGTGGTGCCGCAGGCGCGAAGCGTCCTTGACACGCTGACGGTGAAGGAAAACATTCTGCTGGCTTCATCACTCTACGGGACGGAAGACCGCAGGGAAGAGGCGCAGCGCTGGATGGAAACGCTGCATATCGACGGGCTGGCCGATTCCCGGGCGGCGGAGCTCTCCGGCGGAGAACTGCGAAGAACGGCCATCGCCCGGACGCTTTGCCTGCATCCGCCGGTGATTCTGGCGGACGAACCGACCGGAGACCTGGATGATGAGAATACCCAGCTGGTTTTCACCTGCTTCCGAAAGGCAGCGGAAGAGGGGGCCGCGGTCCTGATCGTGAGCCACGAGAGCGATGCCCTGAACATCGCGGATGCGGCCTTTCGGATGGACGGGGGACAGCTGAGTGCCCTGACCTGAGCAAGCGCGGATGAAGACAGGGGACGGAGACAAGAAACCATGCGCGAACAGAAGACAAAAGAATACCTGACCGCTATTTACCTGCTCTCGGCTTCCGGACCGGTACGCGGGGCGTATGTGGCAAGAGAACTGAAGCTGAGCCGGCCGACCGTGTCCGTTTCGCTGCAGATGCTGGCGGAGGCGGGATATCTCAGCATGGATGACGAACACCTGATCCATCTCACCGAGGCCGGCGAGAAGCTGGCCAGGGAGGCCATGCACGAGACCGTCCGCCGGGGAAAGAGTTATCACGAACTGGTGGGCCGGACGGAGGAAGACAAGGCCGGCAGAAGCTCCGGGCAGCGAAGAAGTCTGACGCGAGACCAGGCGCAGCGCTGGCTGGAAAAGGAGCGGGCGGATGAGATTCCCGAAGCAATACTGATCCTCTCCAGACGATATTACTGCGTGCGGGTGATCGATATCGCGCAGTTCCTGGGGCGAAGCAGCGCTGCAGTCCGCAATAAGCTCCGGCAGCTGGAACATAATGATTTGGTAACCATCGGAGAGGAGAGCGTTGTGCGTCTGACGGAGTTCGGCAGAACGGTCGCCGAAGAGCAGTATGATAGACACGCAGCGGAACGGGAACGCCTGATCCGGGCGGGACAGTCTCCGGATGAGGCCGAGCGCAATGCCCTGACATCCGGTACGCGCCTGCCGTGACAGAACAGAAAAATCTCCCGCAGGAACGGAAGTACCGTGACCTGCGGGAGATTTTTTATCAGACGGATCCGGCGGGAGGGATCAGGAGGCAGCAGAGGCGGCAACACGCGCAGCAGGGCGGGTAAACACGTGGCAGAATACGGCGCCAAGGAGGGCGGCAGCTGCGCCGACCAGAAGGACCGAACGCACCGGCAGCGCGTCGTAGAGCAGACCGCCGATGGCGCTGGAGAGAATGTTTCCAAGCGTCACCATGCCGAAGGCGAGGGCCTGTCCCTTGGCGGAATCCTTGGGGTCGATGTTCAGAATCACGTACTGAACCATCGCCGGGGTGATCATGGCAAAGGAGACCAGCTGCAGAACGTTGGCGGCATAAAGGCCGCCCATGCTGGGGGCGAGGGCAATGGCCAGGGCCTTGAGCACGAACATCGAGGAGGCAAAACGAACGGTGGAGGCGCAGCTGAAGCGGCGGAGCAGCCGGTCATACAGGAACATCATGGGGATTTCCATAACGGCGGTGAAGCCGCTGATGAGCCCCATATCCGAGGTGTCGCCGCGGACATTGCGCACCACGTTAATGAGGTAGTTGTTTACCAGGTTGTGGGTGAAGAAGAGCAGGGCGACGCCGGCAAGCACACCGAAGAAACGCCGGTTCTCCCGATAAAACTGCGGAAAGCTGCTGGAGGCGGATTTGTTCCGACGGCGGAGATCCGCATCGCCTTCAACGTCCCGGATGCTGAAGCAGAGCAGAAGCAGGGCCGCGGCCTGCAGCGCGATGCAGATGAGAAACACCGTCGGCAGAACCTGGGGACCGATCTTCTCCAGAAGATGGCCGACCAGCACCGAGACCGGCGCGAAAGCGATGGACCCGGTCCCGCGGGCCGCGCCGTAGTTGATGTGACCGATGCGCAGGCCGAGGTCGACGCTGATCTCCGTATTCATGGGGTTCAGGGTGATTTCAACGCCGATCAGCAGCATGTTGAGCAGCGAGACGGCAAGACTTCTGCCGGGGAGCTGTCGAAGCAGCAGGACCAGAACCACCTGAAGCAAGAGCAGCATCCACTGGCAGCGGTAGACCGTGACCTTCTCCGAGCGGTCAATCAGCGCAGCCAGCAGCTGAGGAATCAGGAAGCCCAGAATGTAGCCGGCGGCAAGAACCTGGCCGAGCTGGGTGTTGCTGTAGCCTCGGGCCTGAAGATAGACGGCGGCATAGCTCACGATCCCACAGAAGCTGACCCAGTAGAGCCCTTGAATCAAAGCGTATTCCAGATTTACGATATGAAGCCGACGGGAAGAATTATGCACCGAAATCACCTTTTTTTCATAAAATGCGGTGATTATTATATCCACTGTAAAGAACACGTCAAGTGGTATTTTTACACAATTTTACAGGCGGCAGGTCTGGCCTGAGATCTCCCGTCCTGCGTGACAGAGATCCAAACATGTTCGGAGTGGAGATTTGGCAAAAAGAGCATCGAATTACCCTGACGGAGACAATCCGGCAGGGGCTTTTCTTTTCCCTTGAAAACTTGGCAGACAAAGAATATGATACGGGACGGTTTTGTCGCATAATCGGGTTTTCTCAAATATTTTCTTGAAAGGCTGTAAGATTTCGTCCAGAACCGCGTTTATTAGGGTGAGACACAAAAGAGAAAGGAGGGCAATGGATTTGGAGGACTCAAAAATCGTGGATCTCTACTGGCGGCGCTCCGAAGAAGCCATTCCGGAGACGGCCGCGAAGTTCGGCGGCTATTGCCGCACCATTGCTTACAACATTTTGTCAGACGAGCAGGACGCCGAGGAATGCGTGAACGACACATGGTTCAAAGCCTGGAACTCCATGCCGACCCATCGGCCTGCACTGCTTGCGCCCTACCTCGCCAAACTGACCCGCTGGCTGTCACTGAGCCGGCTTCGGGAGAGAAACACACTGCGCCGCGGGGGAGGGGAGACACCGCTGGTTCTTGAAGAGCTCGCGGAGGTTGTTCCGGACGATGCGGATCCGGAGAAAGAGGTGGAGCTGAAAGAACTCGGTGCGGCACTGCGAAGATTTGTGGCAGGTCTTGACAATACGGAGGCTCAGATTTTTCTCGCCCGCTGCTGGTATATGACCGGGGTGAAAGAGATCGCAGAAAAGTACGGCATCACGCCCGGCAATGTCAGCACCACACTTCACCGCACGCGCAGGAAACTGCAGAAATTCTTGAAGGAGGAAGGATTATGCTGAACGAGGAAATGATCCTGCTTGCGCTCAATGACATGGACGATACGCTGCTGGAACGCACCCGTCGGGCCTTGGGCTTCAAGCTCGGAAAGAAGAAGCGCAGCGGCAGGAAACACCTTCGCATCCTTTTGCTGGCGGCGGTGATCTCGACCCTGCTAGTTGGCGCTGCCTGGGCGGCCGGGCTGATCGGCCTTGGAAACATGCGCGCCGGACAGCTCTTCGGGGTTTCCATGCTCAGTATGGAAGGCCTGAGCGACAGCGCAGAGGGGCGAGCGCTCCAGGAGTGGCTTTCCTACTATGAGGAACACCGCGAAGATCCGTATGATGCGCAGGCGGCGATAGACCTCATGGACGAATACGGCCCTTACGGAGCCACGACGCAGGCCATGGCGGATGAAATTGACCGAATCTGCGGCGAATATCAGCTCACCCGTCTCGGGCAGCTCTCCACGCCGCCGGACGAAAAGAGTTTCTATCAGGCGGCGGGGATCGGCAAGCTGACTGCCGGGAATGAAGCGTATGAAAATGATTACGGCGGGGGATACGTTTACTCCAGCGGAACCTTCCAGTACGACGGCATGCTGTTTCCGCGGGACGGAACATATTGCATCCCTTACCAGTTCCGCAGTGCGGCAAAAGGGGTGCTGGGGTATGTGACCATCAATGCCGGGGACCCCAACGACTATACCGAATGGCAGTATAAAACCCGGGACGGACAGACGCTTACCATCTCCGACTCCGCACACGGCGCTTTCCTCCTGCTTGACCGGGAAGACAGCTTTGTTGCGGTCTCCATCGCCAAAGCCGGATGGGCGGATGCTTTCAACGACGGCAGGCTTGACGGCCTGGGAGATAAATTCGTCTTCTTTGAACTGAGCCATGAAGCGCTGGAGGCCATCGCGGACAGCTTTAATTGGGCAGCGCTGGACGATCCGAATCTGGGGATGGACGGCGAATTTACGTACCATCGGTACAGTGAAAGCAACGCGATCGAGCAGCTTACGAACCCGGAGCTTGACCTCAGCATGATCCCAAAAAGCCAGGAATGGCTGAAACCCTCCATCTCCGCCGTTTATGAGCAACAGATCGCCCCTTACATCCGCGACTTCCGTCTAATCGACTGGTGTATTGATATCAACAGCACCGATATCGGCTGGATCAGTTTCACCGGGACGCCGGTTAAACCGCTCAACTGGCGCACGGTACCAAGCGAAAAAGGCAATGTATACTGCCGCAGCGTCTG
>JAGAFT010000013.1 GCA_017627975.1 Oscillospiraceae bacterium | reverse complement strand
CGGCAAAGGCGGTGCTTCCGCCGATGGCTGCCAGGGAGAACACCATGCAGAGGGTCAGGATGAGTGCCAGAGTCTTTTTCATAGCGTTTCCTCCATTTTTGTGTATTTTTATAATGACTGCTTGCGCAGTTATTACCGTTTACTGACCGAAGATCTCATCAACTTCGACCGTGCGGCCCTGCTCGGCGGAGAGCATGGAAGCAAAGACCGCTTCCATTGATTTCAGGATGTCCTTCGCGTCCAGGATGCTGGGACGGCCTTCCTCCACAGCGGCAACAAACTCATCGATCACACCGGAGGCGGTCTGGTTGTCGTTGGTCTGGATCTGTTCGACATCATAACAGGTCTTTGTACCGTCGGAGGCAATCACGACGATGGAGTGATCCGGGTCGTCGTAGATCCGCATGATGCCCTTTGTACCGTAGAGGACGGTTGAATTGTCTTCCGCCCCGTAATAGGTCCAGCTGGCGGTCATGGTCCCGAAGGCCCCGCCGGACATCTCGTAGATACAGACAGCGTTGTCATCGACACCGATGAGTTCATCGTCCGGACCGCGCTTGTCCAGGGTGGCGAGACGGGCCGTCGTACGCACCACATCCTGATCCAGCAGAAAGCGAAGCAGGTCGGTCTTATGAATGCCGAGATCCGCCATAGCGCCCATCGCGGCTTTGGCCTTGTCGAAGAACCAGGTCCCTTTTCCGGGATTGACCGACCAGGTTTCGGGACCGCCGTGACCGAAGACCGTGCGGAAGGTGATGACCTTTCCGATGACACCGGCCCGCAGAAGCTCTTTTGCCTTTACATGAGCCTTGGCAAAGCGCTGGTTCTGACCGATCAGTAGACGCTTGCCGGCCCTTTCCGCTGCACAGAGCATGCGTTCGCAGTCCTCCAGCGTGATGGCCATGGGCTTTTCACAGAGAACATGCTTCCCGGCGCGCAGCGCCTGGATTGTGAGTTCCGCATGGGCATAGTTGGCAGCGCAGACGGACACGGCGTCGATCTCCGGATCGGCAAAGAGCTCTTCCGCGGTCGTATAGACCTTTCCGCCGTATTTGGCGGCCATCTCCTCGGCCCGATGGGTGCTTGGATTGAAGAAGCCGACAAGCCTGGCGCTTTGATTGGCGGCATATTCCGGGATGTGGCGAACCTGCGCAATTTTTCCACAGCCGACAATACCGATTTTCAGCATAGTTTCACCTCTAAATTAAGTAAAATTAAGGCAAAAATGATCTTTTATTTTATGCCGCTATTATAGCAACCGGATCTTTTTCTTGTCAAACTTCTTTGAAGTACACCAGTATTTTCAGTACTTACTACAAAATTTGAAGACTTTTTTTGTAGAATATGACGATGCTTGGAAATTTGCTTGACAAAGCATATTTCGGGCGTTTAGACTGAACAAAAAATAGGAAAGAGGGAATGTCTTATGTTTCATTTCGGATTATTGACCGCCATTCTGGACGGCTGGAACTTTGAAGAGGCCGTGGACACCGCGGCAGAAATGGGCTTTGAGTGCCTGGAAGTCGCCTGCTGGCCCGCGGGCAAGGCCGAGCGCCGCTACGCCGGTGTCAGCCACATCGACGCCGAGCGTGTGCTGGAAGACGATGATTATGCCGTCTATGTGAAAAAATACATCGCCGACAAGGGCATGCACATCTCCTCTCTGGCCTATTATCCCAACACCATGGACCCGGACATTACGAAACGTGCCGCGGCGATAGCACATCTTGAGGCGCTGATTAAGGCATCGGCGAAGCTGGGGGTCAACATGGTCACCACCTTCATCGGTCGGGATCAGCACAAGACGGTGGAGGAGAACATCGAACTCTTCAAGGAAATCTGGCCGCCCATCATCAAGCTGGCAGAAGACTGCGGCGTGAAGGTCGCCATCGAGAACTGCCCCATGCTCTTCGGGGCGGACCAGTGGCCGGGCGGACAGAACCTGATGTGCACCCCGGTGATGTACCGGAAGCTCTTTGAGATTATCCCCTCTCCGAACTTCGGCCTGAACTTTGACCCCAGCCACTATGTGTGGCAGCAGCTGGACTATCTTCAGACCATCTACGAGTTTAAGGACAGAATCTTCCACATCCACTTTAAGGATATCAAGCTCTATCCCGAGAAGCTGAAGCAGTGCGGCGTGCTGGCCTATCCGCTGGACTATATGAGTCCGAAGATCCCGGGCCTGGGCGATGTGGACTGGGGCGCCTTTGTCTCGGCGCTGAATGACATCCGCTATAACGGGGATGCGGTGATCGAGGTGGAGGACAAGGCCTTCGAGAGCTGCAGGGAAGACATCCTGAAGTCCATCCGTCTGAGCAAGCGGTATCTGAACAACTTCATCATGTAACGCT
>JAGAFT010000109.1 GCA_017627975.1 Oscillospiraceae bacterium | reverse complement strand
TTCGACGCCGGTTCCGGCAAAGTTGGAGGAATTGCCCGGCTTCACCGTAAAGTCAAAGGCGTTCTGGAACGCTTCGGCGATGTCCATGGCGGTGTCGGCGTCGGCGCTGTTGATGCCGACGTGCACGACTTCAAAGCCCATGGCGGCCTTGCGGGCCTCTGCGCAGAGCTGGGTGACTTTCTCGAAGTTGCCCTCGGAGATGTCCTTCTTGGGCACGGTCCAGCTGCCGCCGACCGCGTGGATGATCGGGGAGGAGATGAACTCGGCGATGTTTTCGTTGCTGACGCCGCCGGTCGGGATGAACTTGGTGCCGGGGAAGGGGCCGGAGAGGCTCTTCAGGGCTTTCAGGCCGCCGTAGACGTTGGCCGGGAAGAACTTCAGGACCTTGAGGTCGTGCTTCTTGGCCATCATGATCTCCGTGGGTGTGACGCAGCCGGGCGTCACGGCAACGTTGTTCTCCACACACCAGGCCACGGTCTCCTCGTCATAGCCGGGGGAGACAATGAACTTGGCGCCGCAGTCAACCGCCAGCTTGCACTGCTCGAGGTTGATGACGGTACCGGCACCGACCAGCATCTCGGGAACTTCCTTCGATACCGCGCGGATCGAATCCGCCGCAGCCGCGGTGCGGAAGGTGATCTCCATGACGTCGATTCCGCCGGCGAGCATCGCACGTGCGGTCGGGACCGCGTCCTCGGCCTTGTCCAGAACGACGACGGGAACGATGCCCGCGGCCGCCAGTCTGCTTAATACATCCATGTTAGAACACTCCTTTTCTAAACTGATATAAACTTGCACTTTATAAAATGATTCGCTATAATTCTGTCGGAAGCCTTGGCTCTGCCATGAATTCCGACTGATTGACGCAGGGAGGAAAACAGATGACCCGATACCAGGAAACCTTTCAGAAGCTCGAAGCGCTTTATCAGGACAACGCCATCCGCGACCGGAAATATTATCCGGATTTCCGCCGCGGCTGGAACTCGCTTCTGGAGCCTGCGAGCGTGAGCGAAGAAGAATACTTCCCTCTCGATTCCGACTCCGTCGTCACGGTTCACTGTGACTACGGCGGTCTGGATTTTGATTTTCACCTGGATCAGGCGAAGATGGCCGACTGGTATTATCAGGAGGTCAAGCGCGGCAAGCGCGTTGTCTTCGTGCCAAAGCGTTTCAAACGCAGCCGCAGCGGCCAGCTCAGTTTTCATGAGTCCGTCTGCCACAGCCATCCCGAGTTTCCGGAGACCACGCTGCCGGAATCGGACCGGAACATCATGGCCTGCGCCATGCCCGGGCTTCCGCCGGAGCTCCACATCGTCTACGGCAACAAGTGGATTGAGAAACGTCTCTCCCCGCTGCTGCAGAGCTCCCTTCCCCTCTTTCTGATCCAGACGGACTTTGTGCCCGCCTTTCTCGCTTCCCCCTTTGAGCTCTGTCTCTATCTCTATCTGATGGACTACTGCATCATCAAGGAGGATTATCAGAAGGTAAAGGATGAGGACCTGCGTGCCTTTCTGCACATCTTCCGGCCGTCGCCCATGCTGAAGATCAAGGGTCTGCTCTGACCCGGTGCATCGGGATGTCGATGTTGTTCATTCCCTCTTACAGCCACCCGCGTCAGCGGGTGGCTGTGCTTCTTGGGAACACTTACCTCATATCCGGGATGTCGATATTGTCCATGTCGTCAAAGGCCTGGTTCTCTCCGCCCATGGCCCAGATGAAGGTATAGGCGGCCGTGCCTGCGCCGGCATGAATCGACCAGGAGGGAGAGATCACCGCATCGTAATTCTGCATCACGATGTGGCGGGTCTCCTGGGGCTGGCCCATCATGTGGAAGACCACGTTGCCTTCCGGAATGTTGAAGTAGGTATAGACTTCCATCCTGCGCTCGTGGGTATGCGCGGGCATGGTGTTCCAGATGCTGCCTTCGGCCAGCTGGGTCAGGCCCATGGAGAGCTGGCAGGTTTCCAGCACGTCGGGATGGATGAACTGGTTGATGACGCGCTTGTTGCAGGTTTTCGCGTCCCCGCAGGGGCGCTTGTTGGCGTCGGCAAAGGACAGGAAGGTCGTCTTGCAGGCCTTGTGGGCCGGAGCGGAAACAAGGTAGAAGCGGGCCGGGTTCTCCGGATCCTTGCTGCCGAAGCAGACCTTCTTCGTGCCCTTGGTGATGTAGAGGCAGTCTTCGAAGCCGAGCTCGAAACGCTCCTCGTCCGCCTGGATGAAGCCCGGGCCGCCCAGGTTGAACACGCCGGCTTCCCGGCGCTCCAGGAAGTATTCGGTGCCGAAGTTGGCCCAGACATCGATGCCCTTGTCGATCGGGAGGACCTCATGCACCGGCATGATGCCGAGGACGACCATGCGGTCGACATGGGAGTAGGTGGCCTGGACGGTGTCCGGCTGATAAAGGCCGGTGATCAGGAACTCCTTGCGAAGCTCCTCGGTGGTATAGCGCTTGACATCATTGGGTCCGGTGGAATAACGGATGTCCATAATTTGTTATCTCCTTTTGGTTCGCAAATGCGCAAAATAAGCGGACGGGAACGGGGTAACCCGCCCCGTCCGCTGCAATAAAACAGATGGATATCAATCAGGCAAGATGAAGTGCGTTGGGGATCGCCATGGTAAACCAGGGCACGTAGGTGATCAGCAGAAGGCTGACGAGGATGACGATGAAGAACGGCATCAGCATGCCGATAATCTGCTCGATTTTCACGTTGTGCGTGCGGCAGCCGGCGAAGAGGATGGCGCCGACCGGCGGGGTCAGGGTACCGACGCAGAGGTTCATAATCATCATGAGACCGAAGTGGACCGGGCTCATACCCCAGGTCTGCACGATCGGCAGGAAGATCGGGGTGAAGATCAGAACGGCCGGAGTCGGATCCATAAAGCAGCCGATGATGAGCAGAATGACATTCATGATCAGCAGGATGATGTACTTGTTGCTGGTCAGGCCAAGGAGTGCAGATGCGACCTGGGCCGGGATGTGCGTATAGGTCATGACGTATCCCATAATACCGGAGACGCAGACCAGGTATTCGATAACGGCCGTTGTCTTGACGCTGGACCAGATGATGCCCGGCAGATCCTTCACAGTGATGTTGCGATAGATGAAGCTCAGGATCAGGGAATAGGCCACCGCGATGGCAGAGCCTTCCGTGGCGGTGAAGATGCCTCCCAGGATACCGCCGATGACGATGACGATCATCAGCAGGCTCGGGATGCCTTCCCAGAGCGTCTTGAAAACAAACTTGGCGTTATAGTGTTCGGTGTTGGTATAGCCGCGCTTTTTGGCCATGATGCCGGCCACGATCATGCAGCCCAGACCCCAGAGGATGCCGGGGATATAGCCCGCCATGAACAGGGCGGCGATGGAGACGCTGCCTGCGACCGTGGAGTAGACGATCATGATGTTGCTCGGCGGGATCATCATGCCGGTCGGACCGGAGGCGATGTTGCAGACCGCGGTATATTCGTCGGAGTAGCCCTCTTCCTTCTCGAGGGGCCCGAGGATGCCGCCCATGGCGACGGCCGCGGCAACGCCGGAGCCGGACATGGCGCCGAAGAGCATGTTGGCGACGATATTCGTCTGGGCCAGGGCGCCCGGCAGCCGGTGCGCTACCAGCTTGGCGCAGCCCACAAGTCTTCGGGCAATACCGCCGGAGTTCATCAGGTTACCGGCGAGGACGAAAAACGGAATTGCAAGAAGCGAGAAGGAGTTGACGCTCTGGAACATCTTCTGCCCGGCGATGATCAGCGCCTTGGCGTTGGGCATGATGATGTAGAGCGCGGCGGCAGAACCCATCCCGATGCTCAGGCCGATGGGGAAGCCAAAGGCCAGTGTCACAAAGATGAGTACGATCATTACGGTTCCGGCTAATGCGGTTGTTGTCATATCGTTCTGCCCCCTCTCAAGCGGTTCCGCCAAGCGGGTCGCTCAGCTTGCGCTTGCCTTCTTTATAGTCCCGAACCGTACGCACAATGTTGTAAACCGCGTAATAGAGCGTGATGACGCCCGTGAACGGGACAGAGAAGTACAGCGTTGCCATGGAAATGTGCAGGGACGGATCAATACGCTTGACCTGGGACATGGTATAGTCATAGCCGCCCTTCACACAGACCAGCAGAATAAACGCAAACAGGCAGATGTTTGTGATGATCTCGACCACCATGTTCATCTTCGGAGGAAACTTGTCCTTCAGCAGATCAATGGTCAGATGCTCTTTGGAGCCGTAGACATAGGCGCTGCCGAACATGATCATCCAGACGAAAAGATACTGGGCGAGGGCCTCGGAAAACGCGCTGGGCGCATTAAAAACATAACGGGTAACAACCTGATAGACGACCAGGATCGTCATGATGGCCAGCGTGATCGTTCCGAGGATCTCGAGGATTTTATCAAAAACTTTCTTGATGCCTTCAAGAGCCTTCATGGGAACCTCCATTTGATGAACAACGGCCCACAGCATGCTGTGGGCCGCTATCCTGCTTTACTTTAAAAGTAGAGATACGCTTATAAATTACTCGGTCTCACGCAGAGACATGATCAGATCATACATGCCCTGGGTAACATCGCTCTTCGCGGCATTTTCCTGAATCAGATCCTGGCAGAGAGCCTGGAAAGCGGGGATGTCAGCCTCGGAGAAGGTGACGCCCTTTTCCTCAGCCTTGGCCTGGTACTCGCTGCGCAGCTCATCGCAGAGGTTGAAGCAGTAGGGGATGGACTCCTGGCAGACCTTGCGCAGGGCAGCCTGGTCTTCCTCGCTCATGCTCTCGAGCACTTCGTTGGAGATGACGAGCTCATCGGGGAGCAGCAGGTGGCCGGAGTAGTTGTAGTAAGGAGCAACTTCGTACTGGACCAGGTCGACATAGGTGATGATGTTGTTCTCGGCACCGTCGAGGGTCTTGGTCTGGATGGCGGAGTACACATCGCCCTGGGCCATGGCAACGCCGACACCGCCCATGGCGTTCATCATGTTCAGGCAGGTGTCAGAACCCATAACGCGGATCTTGAGGCCCTTCAGTTCGTCGGGATTGGTGACCGGGCCGTCGCGGGTGTAGAGGTTGCGGGCGCCGAGGGAGTAGGTGCAGAGGACGGTGAAGCCGTGCTCTTCGGTGGTGGCATAGAGGGCCTTCAGGGCGTCAGCATCG